>NZ_JBQZXE010000117.1:0-11303 GCF_053555855.1 Shigella sp. SIG3 | reverse complement strand
TGATACGAGAAGCTTATAAATTTTTTCCAGATCGTCGATATTTCGAACGCGGATTAACAGCCGACGCTGTTCTAATTGCATCACCAACACGCCATCTTCCGACAAGTTCATCGCTTTGATTCGGCTATATTCAATCCAGACATTGGCGAAGAAAAAACCTTTTTGTTTAAAGATGATCTTCGGAATGCGGATCCAGAATATATAAAAACCCATCAGAGCCAGTGCACTTAATAACCATGTTGTTATTAGCGCGCCATGATTCGTGACGTTGTTATAGATAAGAATGACAATCAATCCGACGAAGATAACGCTATCGATGCGACCACGGCGGAGCAAAGGAATTGCCAGCAGGGTGGGGCCGTTACGGCGGGGCATGATGAACTGATCGTAGATCGCGAAGGCCAGGAGTGCGGCGATGAAAAGAATCAGTACCAGGTCCGTGATTGTCATTAATCCTCCAGATAAAAAAACGGGGCCAAAAGGCCCCGGTAGTGTACAACAGTCTTACAGTCCCAGCAGGCCGCAAGCGTAACCAGCGATACCGATGACGAAGAAGCCAACGATGATCCACAGCGGGTTAACTTTTTTGCGCAGCAGCCACATACAAGCAAATGTCAGCAGCAGTGGTACAAGGCCTGGCATTAACTGGTCAAGAATAGTTTGCACGGTGGTGACACGGGTCTGTCCATCCTGCCCGGTGATGGTCGAAACCACCAGCGGGATGTTGACATGTGTCCACTTGTTAACCAATGCCCCCATGACAAACAGGCCGAGGATAGACGCCCCTTCCGTCAGTTTTTGCAGGAAGCCACCACCCATATCTTTAACGATATCGATACCTTTGGAGTAACCATAAGCTACGCCGTAGTAACGGGTTGCCAGACGCACCAGGTTAAACAGGATGAAGAACAGCAGCGGACCTAACAGGCTGCCGCTCATCGCGATACCGGCACCCAGTGCTGCAAATACCGGACGTACGGTTCCCCAGAAGATCGGGTCGCCTACACCAGCCAGCGGCCCCATCAAACCGACTTTGATACCGTTGATAGCACCGTCATCGATCTCTGCGCCATTAGCACGCTGTTCTTCCAGCGCCAGGGTTACGCCGAGAATCGGTGCAGCCACGAACGGCTGGGTGTTAAAGAACTCCAGGTGACGGCGAATAGCTTGTTTACGAGCTTCGTTGTTCTCAGGGTAGAGGCGACGAATTGCCGGTACCATAGAGAAGCAGAAACCCAGTGCCTGCATACGTTCGAAGTTCCATGAACCCTGGAAGAGGTTAGAACGCAGGAATACGCCACGAATATCACTTTGAGTGAGTTTTTTCTCGGTGGTAGTTTGAGTTGTATCAACCATTTCGCTCACCTGTTAGTCCAGTTCGTTATCGAGATCGTTGTTACCAGCTGCCTGAGCAGGCGCACCGGCTACGCGGTTGTATTTCGGGCTAAGTTGGATGTAGAGCACTGCCATAACAGTACCAATCACACCCAGAGCAACCAGGTTAAAGTTGGTGAATGCTGCGGTTACGAAGCCGAGGTAGAAGAACGGCATCAGGTAGCCAGCACGCATCATGTTGATAACCATCGCATAACCAACCACCACGATCATGCCCCCGGCGATATTCAGACCATTGGTCACCACTTCCGGAATCGCATTCAGCATGTTCTGTACTTCGCTGGTACCAACAGACAGCGCAACGATGACGGCCGGAATAGCCACACGCATTGCTTGCAGGAACAGAGAAGAAACGTGGATCCAGGAAATCGCTGTCAGGTTGCCGTTATCAGCAGCCTTATCCGCAGCGTGCTGGAAAGCAACGGTAATAGTACGAACGATGATGGTCAGTACCTGGCCCGCAGCGGCCAGAGGGATTGCCAGTGCGATACCTGCACCAATGCTCTGATGACCTGCGATAACCAGAATGGTAGAAATGATAGAAGCCAGAGCGGCGTCAGGCGCAACTGCAGCACCGATGTTCATCCAGCCCAGCGCGATCATTTCCAGCGTACCACCGATAATAATACCGGTTTTCATATCCCCAAGAACGATACCCACCAGGGTACACGCGATTAGCGGACGGTGAAACTGAAATTCATCGAGGATTGATCCCATACCTGCGATACAGGCTACGATAAATACCAGCACAATTTGAAGAGTGGTAATCTCCATTGTACTTCTCCTGTTTACGTAAGACTTAAGTGTGAAAACTGAATGATAATCAACACAATACGTTACTTATCGATTTTGCTGATCAGATCCATCATTTTCAGTTTCGGATCGGTGGAAACCTTACGGACTTCCAGCTCAATACCGCGTGCATTCAGTTTTTTGAACGCCTCGATATCTTTTTCATCAACCGAAACCGCGTTATTCACCTGGGTTTTACCCTGACGGAATGCCATACCACCGACGTTAACAGAGGTGATTTTCACGCCGCCTTCAACGAGACGCTCTACATCTGTTGGGTTGGTAAATAACAGCATTACGCGTTCGCCAGCATATTTCGGGTTGTTGTAGACGCGAATCATTTTGGCAACATCAACTACGTGTGCTGTTACGCCCGGAGGTGCAACCTGGGTGAGCAGTGTCTTACGAACGGTATCCGCAGCCACTTCATCACTAACAACAATAATACGGGAGACATTGGTTTCTTTGGTCCAGCGGGTGGCGACCTGACCGTGAATCAGACGGTCGTCGATACGCGCAAGGCCAATAACCATGTAGTCGTTTGGCCCCATTGGTTTTGCCGGAGTTGGAGCCGCTTTTGGTGCTGCGGCAGCGGGTGCTGGCGCGGCTTTTTCAACCGGTTTGGCTTTCAGTGCTTTCACGCCTTCACGGCCTGTTTCTACTGCCAGCGCAACCAGTTCATCAAAGCTCGGGTCATCATCACGGGCCATTAACGTTTCCACGAGCATTGGAATGTTAACGCCTGCAATGACTTCATAATGCTCTTTGTCGACGACAATGCGGCTGGCAGCATTGAACGGGCTGCCTCCCCATGTATCAACGAGAAACAGCACGCCTTTAGTGGTGTCGAGTTTTGCCAACTGAGCGTTGTATTTTTCAATCAGCGTTTCGGCATTTTCACCTGGAATGAAATCGATCCAGCCGACGTTTTCCTGCTCGCCTAACAGCATTTCTGCCGTTTTAAGCAACTGCTCTGCAGCCCAACCATGTGTGCCTATAACAATAGCAATGGTCACTTGCTACCTCCTTTATTATCGTTAACACCTCAACGTGCCAGATGTATTTTTGAATCGTCGTCCACAATCGAATCGATTCAGATAAGGGCTACAACCAAAAACCCCTGCGTTTCGCGATTTATTTTAGATATCGAAAAAATTATTTTATGTGATGAAGATCCGTAATTTAACTTTCGATTATCAGAAATTTCGAAAGGTAAAATATCCTTGTCACATTCGTTTGCAAAGGAAGGTAAATCTTTGCCAAATCAGAGGCGTCTCTGATATGTTTAACTCCCGTTTAACAACCATGGAGTATAGGGCAGTAGCCCGCAGTATGGATCGTCACCGACGTCATTTCAGCATCAGGCCTTTTAACGCCTGCCTTTCTGGCACTCTATGCCGCACCTTTCGTTTGCATTTTGTCGTTACGCCTGCATTATTTCTGGCGTCGAATAGCTATTCCTTAAGCAGGAGCTTGTCATGGAATTCTTAATGGACCCCTCAATTTGGGCGGGGCTACTCACGCTTGTTGTTCTCGAAATTGTGCTGGGTATCGATAACCTGGTCTTCATCGCCATTCTTGCTGACAAACTGCCGCCAAAACAACGCGATAAAGCGCGTTTGCTGGGGTTATCACTGGCGCTGATTATGCGTCTGGGGCTGCTGTCGCTGATTTCATGGATGGTCACGCTGACCAAACCGCTATTTACCGTCATGGATTTCTCCTTCTCCGGACGCGATCTGATTATGTTGTTCGGGGGGATATTCTTGCTGTTCAAAGCAACAACCGAACTGCATGAACGGCTGGAAAACTGCGATCATGATTCCGGCCACGGTAAAGGCTACGCCAGTTTCTGGGTGGTCGTCACACAGATTGTCATCCTTGACGCCGTCTTCTCGTTGGATGCGGTAATTACTGCAGTAGGGATGGTTAACCATCTGCCGGTGATGATGGCGGCGGTAGTGATTGCGATGGCGGTTATGTTGCTGGCATCGAAACCGCTGACGCGATTCGTTAACCAGCACCCCACGGTGGTGGTGCTCTGTCTGAGCTTCCTGTTAATGATTGGTCTGAGTCTGGTGGCAGAAGGTTTCGGTTTCCACATTCCGAAAGGTTACCTGTATGCCGCGATTGGCTTCTCGATCATTATCGAAGTGTTTAACCAGATTGCGCGTCGCAACTTTATTCGTCACCAGTCGACTTTGCCGCTGCGAGCGCGTACTGCCGATGCCATCCTGCGTTTGATGGGCGGGAAACGTCAGGCCAATGTTCAGCACGATGCCGATAACCCGATGCCGATCCCGGAAGGTGCATTTGCCGAAGAAGAACGGTACATGATTAACGGCGTACTGACGCTGGCGTCGCGTTCTCTGCGCGGGATCATGACGCCGCGCGGTGAAATAAGCTGGGTTGACGCTAATCTCGGGGTCGATGAAATCCGCGAGCAACTGCTCTCTTCACCGCACAGTCTGTTCCCGGTATGTCGCGGTGAACTGGATGAAATCATCGGTATCGTACGTGCTAAAGAACTGCTGGTGGCGCTGGAAGAGGGCGTTGATGTGGCGGCGATTGCTTCGGCGTCTCCGGCGATTATCGTCCCGGAAACCCTCGATCCGATCAACCTGCTGGGCGTGCTGCGTCGCGCTCGCGGGAGCTTTGTTATCGTGACCAACGAGTTTGGTGTGGTACAAGGCTTGGTCACGCCGCTGGATGTGCTGGAAGCCATTGCGGGTGAATTCCCGGACGCTGACGAAACGCCGGAAATCATTACCGATGGTAACGGCTGGCTGGTAAAAGGCGGTACAGATTTGCATGCCTTGCAGCAGGCGCTTGATGTTGAGCACCTTGCCGATGACGATGATATCGCGACGGTCGCGGGCCTCGTGATCTCGGCAAATGGTCACATTCCCCGTGTGGGCGATGTGATTGATGTAGGGCCACTGCATATCACCATCCTTGAAGCCAATGATTATCGTGTTGATCTGGTTCGCATTGTTAAAGAGCAACCGGCGCACGATGAAGATGAGTAAGCGTTAACGTAACGACATAATGGGCGTGATATGTCCATTATGCCGGGCGGGCGGCGGTTGGCTGCCCGCCAGCCATTTGGGAAAATCACGTAGCGGCATCGGCTGTGCGTACAAATACCCTTGCAAAATATGCACGCCATGACGGCGCAAATACTTCGCCTGTTCTTGCGTTTCCACGCCCTCCGCCACCAGTTCAATATTCAGTCTTTGCCCCAGCGCGATGATGATATCGGTCACCGTCGAGTTAACCGCGTCAGAACCTATAGCTGCGGTAAATGACTTATCAATTTTCAGCACGTCAGGACGTAATGTTTCAAGCCAGGAAAACGAGCTGTTGCCGGTGCCGAAGTCATCAATCGCCAGTTTGACGTTTTTACGATGCAGCTCGCGGGCAATCCGATAATCAACATCCAGTAAGGCATCGCGTTCGGTGATTTCGAGGATCAGTTGCTGAATCGGGTGAGCGCTAAACCAGTACTGATTGAGATCTTTTATCAGCACACCACGGCGAAAATGGCTGGGTGCGACGTTAATGCCAACATGAAACTGACTACTCATCGGGAAAACATGGCGCTGACGAATGGTTTCTGCCATCACATAGCGGGTCAGTGGCACAATTAAATGATGTTCTTCCGCGATAGGAATAAACACATCCGGTGAAATCCAGCCCTGACGCGGATTATTCCAGCGCAGCAAAATCTCTACACCAATACATTGCTGGCTGCGCGCATTAAGCAAAGGCTGACAGAACAATTCGAACTCATGTTGCGCCAGGCCCAGATTAATTTCGCGGGAAAAGCTCATCCGGTAAGCGGTCGCCAGCCAGGCGATATAGCCCACCAGTAAACTTAGCAGCACCGCCAGCGGTAATTGTGTTGGAAGATAGTGCCATGCCAGCGCCGTAGCCCCCGGACCATTTACGTTAATGGTAAAAGGAAAGCTTTGCGAAGAAACCTGATAGTTTTCATTGTCTTCAGGTTGCGGAAGGGAATCTACCAGCCCATTACCATAGAGCAAATGCCGTTTGTCCACCGTCAGGCTGGCGCTACTGATTTGCGGCAGTTGTGGCTCAAGGAGCATTGCCGTCAGTAAGTCGATGTTAATCATCTCTATGACCCCAGCATTGCTACTGCCTGCTGCAGGCGTCCATTGAATCAAAACCGGACTGCCTTTAATCAGGGCACGGTCGATCGTCAGGCGTAAAAGTGGTTGCGGTGCAGGAAGTTCAGCCAGAATGTCCACGACGGGCACATTGCGATAACCAAAAATGCTGGAGCAATAAAGTGTGCCGTCTTGCACCAGGCCAATGGATCGCACAGTTTGGAGTTTTGCCGCCTGTTTACGTAATGGCAAATGGGCGACAGAGCAGGGCAGACCAATCAGCGGAAGCAAGACTTCGCTACCTGCCTGTAGGGGAAGCAGTACTTTATCTAATTCCTCTACAGCGTGATTGGCGAATTGTACTACCCGTTGTTGATTTAAGTTACGCTGTGAAATAAATCGCACGCTCAGGGTCGAAGCGAGCGTAACGAGTGCGCAAATCGTACAAACAATCATTCGATTACGGCGATAGGTTTTAATGATCCGCTGTGCTTTTTGCATGCGGGCCACCCTGTAAGCGTATGGCGACAAACGCCTGACGCAACAGTGGAAGTGTAGTGGGGAATATTACAGCAGACGAGAAAGCGGGTATAAATTCGCCCATCCGTTGCAGATGGGCGAGTAAGAAGTATTAGTCACACTGGACTTTGATTGCCAGACCACCGCGTGAGGTTTCGCGGTATTTGGCGTTCATGTCCTTACCGGTTTCGTACATCGTTTCGATGACCTTATCCAGCGAGACGCGCGGTGCACTGGTGCGGCGCAGAGCCATCCGTGCGGCGTTAATCGCCTTCACAGAGGCAATGGCATTACGCTCAATGCACGGCACCTGAACCTGCCCTGCAACCGGGTCGCAGGTTAAACCAAGGTTGTGTTCCATGCCAATTTCCGCCGCCACGCAAACCTGTTCCGGGCTACCGCCCAGCAGTTCTGCAAGACCCGCAGCAGCCATTGAACAGGCAACACCCACTTCGCCCTGGCAACCAACTTCCGCACCGGAAATAGAGGCGTTCATTTTATACAATGCACCAATCGCGCCCGCTGCCATAAAGTAACGGGTATAGATGTCTGGGCTGACCGATTCAATAAAGTGGTCATAGTAAGCCAGCACTGCCGGAACGATACCGCAGGCACCGTTGGTTGGCGCAGTTACCACACGACCACCGGCGGCGTTTTCTTCGTTAACTGCCAGCGCAAACATGTTTACCCAGTCAATGACATTCATCGGATCGTTAGACAGTTTATCGCTGGAAACTAACATCCGGCGCAGGGCAGACGCACGACGTGGCACGCGCAGCGGGCCTGGCAGTACACCTTCGGTGTTCATCCCGCGATCGATACATGCCTGCATGGTTTGCCAGACATGCGCGAAATACTCGTCGATCTCTTTCTTGCTGTGCAGCGCCAGTTCGTTCTGCATAGCGAGACCAGACAGCGAATAGCCGGTTTCATTACAGTACGCGAGCAGTTCGGTGGCAGATTTGAACGGATACGGCACGCTCACTTCGTTGGCAGCATCCTGACCAAAGTGTTCTTCATCGACGATAAAACCGCCGCCGATGGAATAATAAGTTTTGCTGTAGACGACTTCATCGCCGTTATAGGCGTGGATTTGCATACCGTTTTCATGCAGCGGCAGGTTGCCGTTATGAAAACGCATCCCGTTGTCGCGCGGGAAATCCACTTCATGCCGTCCCTGTGCCAGCAGCAGACGTTCGCGCTCTTTTACGTCGCGAATAAAACCGGGAATACTGTCGATATCCACGGTGGCAGGTTCGTTACCTGCAAGACCCATAATAATGGCGATATCGGTGTGGTGGCCTTTACCCGTCAGCGACAGTGAACCATAAACGTCCACGGCAACGCGAGTAACGCTATCCAGTAAGCCTTTTTCGACCAGATTATCGACGAACTGTTTACCCGCCTTCATAGGCCCTACGGTATGGGAAGATGAGGGACCAATCCCCACCTTAAACATGTCGAATAGACTAATCACGATAATACTCCTGACAAGGTGACTGGACTTCCAGTAACGAACTAATAACAGCGCATAGTGTAAGAGGGAACGCGGCGACTGGCTTAACTATTCACATGAATTAAACTAATCAAAAACCGCGATTTAACTAATATTGCGATGATTGTCTCAAGTAGTGTTTTGTAGATGTAAAGATAAGTATAGTCAGGGGTTCACACCAATTTGCAGCGCCAGCTCACGAATTATGCCTGCGGTCATTCCCCATACAAAATACTGTTCGTACCAGGACAGCCATACCCGATGTGAATCGCCACGGCGGTAGATATCTAAAGGGTGATAACGACCCAGATGTAATGCCTGGGCGAGCGGCATTTCAAACACCGCCGAGACTTCATCTTCACTGGCGCGATACGGCAGATCGGGCGGGATAATGCCGACCACTGGGGTTACCTGATAGCCAGTTACGCTATCGACGGGCGGCAGCACGCCGATAACTTCAACGGCGGAAGGCGGTATAGCGACCTCTTCTTCAGCTTCGCGCAGCGCGGCGGCGATAACTGATGCGTCCGTGTCATCGACTGCACCTCCAGGGAATGCCACTTGTCCAGCGTGTTTACGCAGATGAATTGAACGCTGAGTCAGCAACAACCCCGGTTGTGGTCGACGGACGATGGGGATTAACACGGCAGCCTGACGATGATTTAGGGTTTCCCGGTTAATTTGCGGGCGCAAAAGTTGAAAGCGAGATAAAAAATCATCAAGCGTCAGGCTACGGTATTCCACGTTTTACTTCTCCAGTTGGCGTAATATCTTATTAACTTTATCAAAAGTTTCCTGATATTCCGCTTCTTCCTGGCTATCGGCGACAATTCCACCGCCCGCAGAGCAGTATATTTGTCCGTTAATGGCAGTCAGCGTGCGGATAGTAATGCTGGTATCCATGTTGCCGCAAAAGCTCAAATAGCCAATGCTGCCGCACCAGGCATTACGTCGCTGCGGTTCCAGTTCGTCGATAATTTCCATAGCCCGTACTTTCGGAGCCCCGGTTATTGAGCCACCAGGAAAAGCTGCGCGCAGCAGATCGCTGGCGTGTAACTGTTCTGGTAGTCGCGCCGTTATAGTGCTGACCAGATGATGCACGGCAGGGAAGGGTTCCACCACGAAGAGCTCTGGTACTTTTACCGAACCGGCTACGGCAACACGACCGATATCATTACGCATTAAATCGACAATCATCAGATTTTCGGCACGATCTTTCGCTGAGTTCGCCAGTTTTTCTGCTTGTTTGCTATCTTCCTGAGGATCGGGCAGGCGTGGTAGCGTGCCTTTAATCGGGCGGGTCTGGATTTCACTATTATCACAAAGAATAAACCGCTCTGGCGAAAGGCTTAAAATTGCACCCTGTTCAAGACGTAAAAAAGCGCTAAATGGCGCGCGGTTGGCCTGATTAAGCTGAAGGAATGCCTGCCATTCATCGCCAGAATAGGTCGCATGAAAACGCTGGGCGAGATTCACCTGATAGCAATCACCGCTGTGCAGATATTCCTGTACCTGGCGAAATTTTTCGCCGTACTGCTCGTGGGTCATATTGGATTGCCAGTCGGAAGTGAGCGTGAAATCTTCCTGCGGCGAGAATTGCTGGCTTTCCAGCCAGGCCCGACGGGCATTGACATCATTATGACTCAGCAAAGAAACTGTATGACGCTGGTGGTCGACAATGAGCGCCCAATCGTAGATACCCACTGCCATATCCGGCAGAACGATATCTTGTTCCGCAATTTCTGGCAGTGACTCAAAACGGCGGCCCAGATCGTAGCCAAACAACCCCAGTGCGCCGCCCTGAAATGGCAAATCTTCGTTATGCGTTGGGCGAATGTCTGCGCGATCCAGCACCTGCTGGAGCACCTGTAGCGGGTCATCAGTGGTCGTTGTGCGTTTTTCGCTTTCACTAACAACGGTTTCTTTACCTAAAGTGGTTAAAGTGCAAATCGGATCGGCGACCACAATATCAAAGCGGCTATACGGATGATCGGCATAGCCGGAGTGTAAAAGCATCGCCCACGGCAGGTGGCTTAAGCGGGAGAAATAAAATTCAGCGGCGTCCTGACGCCAGGGTAAAGTAATCACAGCGGGAGATAACGTCTTCATCAGTCCTGACTCTACTGGCTATGTGCCGGGTAGCATGAAATAATTAGCGCCAACAATTTAGCAGGAGTTAACAATGTTTGCAGGTTTACCTTCACTCACCCATGAACAGCAGCAAAAAGCTGTCGAGCGGATCCAGGAACTGATGGCACAAGGGATGAGTAGCGGCCAGGCAATCGCGCTGGTGGCAGAAGAGCTGCGTGCCAACCACTCCGGCGAGCTAATCGTGGCGCGTTTTGAGGATGAAGACGAGTAACACACTAATCCGTATCGATTTCGTTATAGAAGCCGATGATCATTTGATTGTGAGAAAAAGGACGCTTTTTATATGTGATTAAAAGCGTCCTGACCCATTTATGCTGATATAAATTTAACTCAGACCAGTGCTTTTAGTTCTTCCTGCATATATGTTGAAAAGTATTCAGGATTTTTAATCACAGAGCGTTCACCTGTCTCCATTTTTTTTGCCCATCCAACCATTTTTTCCGTGAACCCAGGGTTCCAGCCTTCCTGGTCAGCTCGCGCCGTAATATCAGCGGCACTCGCGGGTACTCCCAGTTCTTTTAAATATTTAAAGATTCCCTTCGCCGTGCTTTCATTCATCGAACTTGGTGTTGGCGCTGATACATCCATGGCACCAATGAAATCCAGGGCTTTATCTATTACAGCAGGCATATTCTTATCCTTAAAATTAACCATGTTATCGATAAGGCTATATATGACCTTAATTTGCATCTAATATCAAAGGGATTATAACGATATGGCACGAGTTGGTAATGACTCCAACTTACTGATAGTGTTTTATGTTCAGATAATGCCCGATGACCTTGTCATGCAGCTCCACCGATTTTGAGAACGACAGTGGC
>NZ_JBQZXE010000116.1:0-11388 GCF_053555855.1 Shigella sp. SIG3 | reverse complement strand
TTGATAGAAATATCGGTCGGGGCCTTCGTCTTTCTGATTCCCGGTTAGCCTGAAAACAGAAAGTCTCAGGCACCCGCAGGCATCCTATGAGGTTTCCTTAGGGACGAAAATAATCACTTCACGAAATTGCGTGCTGTTTTCCAGAATTTTTCGTCATTCGGGTTAGCCAGTTTAGCCATTCGTTACTCTCTTCATTCCAATAGCATTAATTTTCTCTGCAATAATTGTTGTAAAAATGTGACGCAAAGAGGTTTTTGGTCATAAGTAATTACCGTCAAGTGCCGATGACTTTCTATCAGGAGTAAACCTGGACGAGAGACAACGGTAATGAATACAACTCCCTCACAGCGATTAGGTTTTTTGCATCACATCAGGCTGGTTCCGTTATTTGCCTGCATTCTTGGCGGTATCTTAGTTCTATTCGCATTAAGTTCTGCTCTGGCTGGCTATTTCCTCTGGCAGGCCGATCGCGATCAGCGTGATGTTACTGCGGAGATTGAGATTCGGACCGTGTTAGCGAACAGTTCAGATTTTTTGCGTTCAGCCCGGATCAATATGATTCAGGCCGGGGCTGCGAGTCGTATTGCGGAAATGGAAGCAATGAAGCGAAATATTGCGCAAGCCGAATCGGAGATTAAACAGTCGCAGCAAGGTTATCGTGCTTATCAGAATCGACCGGTGAAAACACCTGCTGATGAAGCCCTCGACACTGAATTAAATCAACGCTTTCAGGCTTATATCACGGGTATGCAACCTATGTTGAAATATGCCAAAAATGGCATGTTTGAAGCGATTATCAATCATGAAAGTGAGCAGATCCGACCGCTGGATAATGCTTATACCGATATTTTGAACAAAGCCGTTAAGATACGTAGCACCAGAGCCAACCAACTGGCGGAACTGGCCCATCAGCGCACCCGCCTGGGTGGGATGTTCATGATTGGCGCGTTTGTGCTTGCCCTGGTCATGACGCTGATAACATTTATGGTGCTACGTCGGATCGTCATTCGTCCACTGCAACATGCCGCACAACGGATTGAAAAAATCGCCAGTGGCGATCTGACGATGAATGATGAACCGGCGGGCCGTAATGAAATCGGTCGCTTAAGTCGTCATTTACAGCAAATACAGCATTCACTGGGGATGACAGTAGGGACTGTTCGACAGGGCGCGGAAGAGATTTATCGTGGCACCAGCGAAATTTCAGCTGGCAATGCGGACCTGTCATCTCGCACCGAAGAACAAGCGGCGGCTATCGAACAAACTGCCGCCAGCATGGAGCAACTCACTGCGACGGTGAAACAGAATGCGGATAACGCGCATCATGCCAGCAAACTGGCGCAAGAGGCTTCTATTAAAGCCAGCGATGGCGGGCAGACGGTTTCCGGTGTAGTAAAAACGATGGGCGCTATCTCCACGAGTTCGAAGAAAATTTCTGAGATCACCGCCGTCATCAACAGTATTGCTTTCCAGACGAATATTCTGGCACTGAATGCTGCCGTTGAAGCCGCGCGAGCGGGTGAGCAAGGGCGTGGATTTGCCGTTGTCGCCAGCGAAGTACGGACACTCGCAAGCCGCAGCGCTCAGGCAGCGAAAGAGATTGAAGGCTTGATCAGTGAATCAGTCAGGTTAATTGACCTGGGGTCGGATGAGGTGGCAACGGCAGGGAAAACCATGAGCACTATTGTTGATGCCGTCGCGAGTGTCACACATATCATGCAGGAAATCGCCGCCGCCTCGGATGAACAAAGTAGAGGCATAACTCAGGTTAGCCAGGCGATTTCTGAAATGGATAAGGTGACGCAACAGAATGCTTCTCTGGTAGAAGAGGCCTCAGCAGCGGCGGTGTCCCTTGAAGAACAGGCTGCACGATTAACTGAGGCGGTGAACGTATTCCGTCTGAACAAACATTCTGTGTCGGCAGAACCTCGCGGAGCGGGTGAACCAGTTAGTTTCGCTACGGTGTGAAAATGTTCAAGGAGGGATCGACAGATCCCTTCACCTTTCAGAACGGCATTGATTTTCGAATAGTGTTAATCATCAACTGGCAACCAGAAGAGAACGTCGCATCTACGCGGGTCAGTATTCCAATCGGTTCGCCTGCACCATGTCCCGGAACAGGCAGGGCCACCAGCGTGGCATGACGCAGGTCGTCTTTTACAGCGCCAGAAGGGACAAACCACACGTAATCGTATTCAACGGTAAGTTGACGAGATAGCGAAGCAGACAGCGTTTCGATACAACCCGAAGGAATTTTACAGCCCTGGCTCTGCACTAATGCATCTGAATGCTGGCGTGGCGCAGTGCCTTCTGGTGATACAACGACCGGCCATTCCAGCACCCGGCTTAGCGTTACGTTCTCCTGAAGTAGCGGGTGATTAGGGCGGACAACCAGCTTCAACGATTCAAGAAACAGCAGTTCGTAATTAAGCCCGGTCATCAGTTCAGGATCTGACATCCGACCAATGCCGATATCGATTTCCCCGGTTTTTAAACCCGCCAGAATCATAGGGTTACTCATTGTCGCAACTTGCAAGGTCGTCTCTTTTTGTTGCTGATGAAACTGACCTATAACCGAAGGTAATATCCCCAGTGCCGCAGTAGGTAGTGCACCAACCCTGACGACATCATTATTAAGACTTTCTTTACGATGAAGCGACTGTCCGGCAGTGTTGATGGCGTCAAGAACTCTGACTGCATGCGTTAAAAATTGTTCGCCGGGTAAGGTAAGTTGCGCCCCCTGACGACCACGCTCAAACAAGCGAGCGCCCGTCAGCTGCTCCAGTTCATTCAATGTATTAGAGAGCGCAGGTTGACTCAAATTAAGGGTTTCAGCTGCGTGCCCCAAAGTTCCTTGTTGTGCGACAGCTACGAATGTATGAAGGTGGCGCAAACGGATGCGCTGACTAAACAGACTATTTTTTTCCATAAGCGATGTTAAAAACGAAGCGGTGTCGCTGACAAGTGAAGTTGTTTGATTATGATAACTTGATTGTAAAATATTATTAACAATTAAAGCAATTATGTTACAGCAAAATGGATAATATTGATGTTTTCGCGGCGAGATCACAGTTTGTAAATTCTTCCCGCCAGAGTGAATGCTGTTACCTACACTCCAGATTACTGACCACTGGAGGCAGACACTATGGCGAACAGCATCACGGCGGATGAGATTCGGGAACAGTTTTCGCAGGCAATGTCAGCCATGTACCAGCAAGAAGTTCCGCAATATGGCACGCTGCTGGAACTGGTAGCTGATGTGAATCTGGCTGTGCTGGAAAACAATCCTCAACTGCACGAAAAAATGGTAAATGCAGACGAGCTGGCGCGACTGAATGTTGAACGTCATGGGGCGATTCGCGTTGGGACTGCACAAGAGCTTGCTACTCTTCGGCGGATGTTTGCCATTATGGGGATGTACCCGGTGAGCTATTACGATCTCTCGCAGGCAGGGGTGCCGGTACATTCGACAGCATTTCGGCCCATTGATGATGCTTCTCTGGCGCGTAATCCCTTCCGCGTTTTTACATCCTTACTCCGCCTTGAGCTTATCGAGAACGAAATTTTGCGCCAGAAAGCGGCGGAGATTCTGCGTCAGCGCGATATCTTCACCCCACGTTGTCGACAACTGTTAGAGGAATATGAGCAGCAGGGCGGTTTTAACGAAACACAGGCACAGGAGTTTGTGCAGGAAGCCCTGGAAACGTTTCGCTGGCACTAGTTAGCAACGGTAGATGAAGAAACCTATCGCGCCTTGCACAACGAACATCGGTTGATTGCTGATGTGGTCTGTTTTCCTGGATGCCATATCAACCACCTGACGCCACGTACGCTGGATATTGACCGGGTGCAGTCGATGATGCCTGAATGCGGAATTGAACCCAAAATTCTCATCGAGGGGCCGCCGCGCCGCGAGGTACCGATTTTACTACGCCAGACCAGCTTTAAAGCACTGGAAGAGACGGTGTTGTTTGCGGGGCAGAAACAGGGCACGCATACCGCGCGCTTTGGTGAAATTGAGCAGCGTGGCGTGGCATTAACGCCGAAAGGGCGACAACTGTATGATGATCTTCTGCGTAACGCTGGAACCGGGCAGGATAATCTCACTCACCAAATGCATTTACAGGAAACCTTCCGCACTTTTCCTGACAGTGAGTTTTTAATGCGTCAGCAAGGGTTGGCATGGTTCCGGTACCGTCTGACGCCTTCGGGTGAGGCGCATCGTCAGGCGATTCATCCTGGAGACGATCCACAGCCCTTAATTGAACGTGGTTGGGTAGTGGCGCAACCCATCACCTATGAAGATTTCTTGCCCGTTAGCGCGGCGGGGATCTTCCAGTCAAATCTGGGTAATGAAACGCAGACACGCAGTCACGGTAATGCCAGTCGCGAAGCATTTGAGCAGGCGTTGGGTTGTCCGGTTTTGGATGAGTTCCAGCTTTACCAAGAAGCGGAAGAACGCAGTAAACGTCGCTGTGGTTTGCTTTAAATTCTGACCATCCGCCTTTGCAAAAATTTGCCTGATTTTACAAACGAATCAGGCTCATCCCATCGACATAAAAAAAATGCCGATTTATGCATATTCTCTCAGTTCAACAATTGGATTATTAATAAATATTGTCTAGAGTGAGCGGTCATAAATAAGCACTTTCTTGCCGCTGAAAACGACCAGCGCGGGACCATTCACAACACCAGAAGGACTCACTTTCAGGTATGGATCGTAGACGATTTATTAAAGGTTCAATGGCTATGGCCGCCGTGTGCGGTACCAGCGGCATTGCTTCTCTTTTTTCTCAGGCAGCATTCGCGGCAGATTCTGATATTGCCGACGGGCAAACCCAGCGTTTTGACTTCTCCATTCTACAGTCAATGGCGCACGACTTAGCGCAAACAGCGTGGCGTGGTGCGCCTCGTCCGTTACCTGACACGCTGGCGACAATGACGCTGCAGGCTTATAACAGTATTCAATACGACGCCGAAAAATCGCTCTGGCATAACGTTGAGAACCGTCAACTGGACGCTCAGTTCTTCCATATGGGAATGGGATTCCGTCGCCGCGTTCGTATGTTTTCTGTAGATCCAGCAACACATCTGGCGCGTGAAATTCACTTTCGCCCGGAGTTGTTCAAATACAACGATGCAGGTGTTGATACCAAACAATTAGAAGGGCAAAGCGATCTCGGCTTTGCCGGTTTTCGCGTGTTTAAAGCCCCCGAACTGGCGCGCCGTGATGTAGTATCATTTCTCGGCGCGAGTTATTTCCGCGCCGTTGATGATACATATCAATACGGTTTGTCGGCCCGCGGCCTGGCGATCGACACTTACACCGACAGTAAAGAAGAGTTCCCCGACTTTACCGCCTTCTGGTTTGATACGGTAAAACCGGGGGCAACTACCTTTACCGTTTATGCGTTGCTCGATAGCGCCAGCATTACTGGTGCCTATAAGTTCACTATCCATTGTGAGAAAAGTCAGGTGATTATGGATGTGGAAAATCACCTGTATGCGCGCAAAGACATTAAACAGCTGGGCATTTCGCCGATGACCAGTATGTTCAGCTGCGGTACTAATGAACGTCGGATGTGCGATACAATTCATCCGCAAATTCATGACTCTGATCGTCTGTCCATGTGGCGGGGCAACGGCGAGTGGATTTGCCGTCCGCTGAATAATCCGCAAAAATTGCAGTTCAATGCTTACACCGACAACAACCCGAAAGGGTTTGGTTTATTGCAACTGGATCGTGACTTCTCCCATTATCAGGACATTATGGGCTGGTATAACAAACGCCCAAGTCTGTGGGTGGAACCGCGTAACAAGTGGGGTAAGGGCACCATCGGCCTGATGGAAATCCCAACAACGGGCGAAACGCTGGATAACATTGTCTGCTTCTGGCAGCCAGAAAAAGCTGTAAAAGCAGGTGATGAGTTTGCATTCCAGTATCGTCTGTACTGGAGTGCGCAACCGCCTGTTCATTGCCCATTAGCGCGCGTTATGGCGACGCGTACCGGCATGGGCGGTTTCCCGGAAGGTTGGGCGCCAGGTGAACACTATCCCGAAAAATGGGCGCGTCGTTTTGCCGTCGATTTCGTTGGTGGTGATCTGAAAGCTGCCGCGCCAAAAGGCATTGAGCCGGTGATTACGCTTTCCAGTGGGGAAGCGAAGCAAATCGAAATTCTCTATATTGAACCCATCGATGGTTATCGTATTCAGTTTGACTGGTATCCGACTTCGGACTCCACTGATCCGGTCGATATGCGGATGTATCTACGTTGTCAGGGGGACGCTATCAGTGAAACATGGCTGTATCAGTATTTCCCGCCAGCGCCGGATAAACGTCAGTATGTTGACGACCGCGTGATGAGTTAATCGTTTTTTCTTCGGCACCTTCTTCGGGAGGTGCCGTCTGGTTAAACACGATCCCGCTCGCATTTTTCCCTAAGTTAAATGAGTAATCTGATGGTGTGTATTTCAGATACACCGTGTCAGCCACTAACAGGGAGTGCGTATGTTTCCAGAATACCGAGATTTAATATCCCGTCTGAAAAACGAAAATCCTCGCTTTATGTCCTTGTTCGATAAACACAATAAACTTGATCATGAAATTGCCAGAAAGGAAGGTTCCGACGGTCGAGGGTACAATGCGGAAGTGGTCCGCATGAAAAAACAAAAGCTACAGTTAAAAGATGAGATGCTCAAAATCCTGCAGCAGGAGAGCGTCAAAGAGGTGTAAACTTTCCTAAGCCGCCAGCCAGGCGGCTTTTTTAACAACAGCATGGATTGACTGGAGATAAGATGACTGAAACGATAAAAGTAAGCGAATCACTTGAATTACATGCTGTTGCGGAAAGTCACGTCACACCTCTTTATCAGTTAATCTGTAAAAATAAAACCTGGTTACAGCAGTCGCTAAACTGGCCGCAGTTCGTTCAGAGTGAAGAGGACACGCGAAAAACGGTGCAGGGTAATGTGATGTTGCATCAACGCGGCTATGCCAAAATGTTCATGATTTTCAAAGAAGATGAACTTATCGGCGTTATCTCGTTTAATCGTATTGAACCACTGAATAAAACTGCTGAAATCGGCTACTGGCTGGACGAATCTCATCAGGGGCAGGGGATCATTTCTCAGGCGCTGCAGGCATTGATTCATCATTACGCTCAGTCTGGTGAACTTAGACGCTTCGTGATCAAATGTCGGGTGGACAATCCGCAAAGCAACCAGGTCGCTTTGCGCAATGGTTTTATCCTTGAAGGTTGCCTGAAACAGGCTGAGTTCCTGAATGATGCCTATGATGATGTGAACTTATACGCGCGTATTATCGATTCATAATAACCCTGCCAGCGGCGTTCGCGTAATGCGCTCCTCGCCGTTAATGACTTTTGGACCACGGACATGAACCGTGTCGCCATCAAAGGCTTCAACGACGGCGTGGTCGGTTAACTCCACATGGTTTTCAATTATCACCGCACCTGTAATACGGCTCTCACCTTGTATTACAACGTGCTCGTCGAGCAGAATCGGTCCACCACGTACCACGGCATTTCCGCCAATCAAGACATGATGTTTTAACACACAATTACCTTCCACAATGGCATATTCCGCCACCTGCGAACTGTAATGAATCGTCGGAATGGCATCTTCTTCTATGCCAGCTTTCACCTGCGCGTGACCGTAGACTTTAGCGCAATCGCATAGCCAGACGTTGTTCTCTTCATTACCTTCAACACTCGCAAAATCAAAAACTTCGGCGCGATGTTCAATAAAAGCATACCGGACGACGGCATCGCCATAAATTTGTGCCTGGTGGACAATACGCGAGGCGCTAACCCTTGCGCGATCATAAATTTGGAGCAGGAGTTGATGGTCGGGCGTTAAGCCTTGTGCGGCGACGATCATAGAATGTTGATCAATTAAGGCGTGACCAAATATTCTACATTGCCCGTAAACTAATGAGTCATGAATGGTGACACTGTCACTTATATATGCACCCTGGCTGATTTCACTATTATCGATCCAGACGTTATCCGTTGCGTAAACCTCTCCCCACAGCACGCTGGTGCCGGTGATACGCGTATTACCGGAAATCACCGTTCCGCCGAACGCAATAGCATTCTGGTCGTAAATCCAGCAATTTCCTTCCTGTGCTAACACCGTTTCGCGATCGATCCAGCCGCCAGCGGTTCCTGCTATCACATCGTTAAAATCGCTAATGGCGATAATCTGCCGTAATAACACACTTTTTTTAGTGCCATCTTCCTGATAACTAAAGGCTCGCTGTTCTTCACTTAGGCGATATTTGCGCATAGCGTTTTCCCACAGGTGACTTACTATAACCGTAGCAAATTCTGCGGCTCTGGCTATGCTCGAGAAAATTCCATAAAATGCATTTCAAATATACTTTATAAATTAAACAAAATGAGTAAGAAGATGCAGAGCGATAAAGTGCTCAATTTGCCGGCAGGCTACTTTGGTATTGTGTTGGGGACGATAGGGATGGGATTTGCCTGGCGCTATGCCAGCCAGGTTTGGCAGGTCAGCCACTGGTTAGGGGATGGGCTGGTGATTCTGGCGATGATCATCTGGGGATTATTGACTAGCGCATTTATTACCCGACTCATACGCTTTCCGCATAGCGTGCTGGCGGAAGTTCGCCATCCAGTGCTGAGCAGTTTTGTGAGTTTGTTTCCGGCAACGACGATGCTGGTGGCGATTGGTTTTGTTCCGTGGTTTCGCCCACTGGCGGTGTGCATGTTCAGTTTTGGTGTCGTGGTTCAGTTGGCTTATGCCGCCTGGCAAACTGCGGGATTATGGCGCGGATCTCACCCTGAGGAAGCTACCACGCCTGGACTGTATCTGCCGACAGTTGCCAACAACTTTATCAGCGCAATGGCCTGTGGTGCGTTGGGCTACACCGACGCCGGTCTGGTGTTTTTAGGCGCAGGCGTTTTCTCATGGCTAAGCCTTGAACCGGTGATCTTGCAGCGTCTGCGCAGTTCGGGAGAATTACCCACGGCACTGCGGACATCACTCGGCATTCAGCTCGCGCCTGCGCTGGTGGCCTGTAGTGCCTGGCTGAGCGTCAACGGCGGCGAGGGTGACACGCTGGCGAAAATGCTTTTCGGTTATGGACTGCTGCAACTGCTGTTTATGCTACGTCTGATGCCATGGTATCTCTCCCAGCCATTTAATGCTTCATTCTGGAGTTTCTCGTTCGGCGTATCTGCACTGGCAACCACCGGTTTGCATCTGGGGAGTGGCAGCGATAATGGATTTTTCCATACGCTGGCGGTGCCGCTGTTTATCTTTACCAATTTTATTATTGCAATACTGCTCATCCGTACTTTTGCGCTTCTGATGCAGGGAAAATTGTTAGTCAGAACCGAGCGCGCCGTTTTAATGAAAGCAGAGGACAAAGAATGATCATTCGTGACGAAAACTATTTTACTGATAAATATGAATTAACCCGCACACACTCTGAAGTACTGGAAGCGGTGAAAGTGGTTAAACCGGGTAAAACGCTGGATCTGGGCTGTGGCAATGGTCGTAACAGTCTTTACCTGGCAGCCAATGGTTATGATGTTGACGCATGGGATAAAAATGCCATGAGTATCGCCAACGTCGAGCGCATTAAATCCATTGAAAATCTGGATAATTTACACACCCGGGTCGTTGATCTGAATAACCTCACATTTGATGGACAGTACGATTTTATTCTTTCGACTGTGGTGCTGATGTTCCTTGAGGCTAAAACCATCCCAGGGTTGATTGCCAATATGCAACGTTGCACTAAACCTGGTGGTTACAACCTGATTGTGGCGGCGATGGATACCGCTGATTATCCATGTACCGTCGGCTTCACGTTTGCCTTCAAAGAGGGAGAATTACGTCGATATTACGAAGGCTGGGAGAGGGTGAAATACAATGAAGACGTCGGCGAGCTGCACCGCACCGACGCCAACGGTAATCGTATTAAACTGCGTTTCGCCACGATGCTGGCACGTAAAAAATGACCCGGTAAGCACAAAACGCGTGAAAATTCCCCACGCTGAGATGATTTACTGTTCTTCTTTTCGGTAAGCATATTTTTTATCGAAGGGATGTGAAATTAATCACAGTAGTCGAAGTTTTTTAGCAGCTTAACTTACTGAAATTTAACTACTGATGATTGACTTAGCCCCTTTTTCGGCATTGACTATGTCGTCTGAAAAGGGGCTGAAAAATTTATTTTCACCAACACTTTTTTTGCCACAACACGAAGCGGCGCTTTTTGCTATAACTTAGAAAGTAATATAATCATCTCAGGAAACTATTCATGCGTACCACACCATTTGCGAAAGTTGCAGCTTTATGCGGCTTGTTGGCTCTGTCTGGTTGTGCCTCTAAAATCACCCAGCCAGATAAATATTCTGGTTTTTTAAACAATTACTCTGATTTAAAAGAAACAACCTCAGCAACAGGTAAACCTGTTTTACGTTGGGTAGACCCGAGTTTTGATCAAAGCAAATATGACAGCATCGTCTGGAACCCAATCACTTATTATCCGGTACCAAAACCTTCTACCCAGGTAGGGCAGAAAGTTCTGGATAAAATTTTGAACTATACCAACACCGAAATGAAAGAAGCGATAGCGCAGCGTAAACCAGTGGTTACCACCGCTGGGCCGCGTAGTCTGATTTTCCGTGGGGCCATTACCGGTGTAGATACCAGCAAAGAAGGGCTGCAATTCTATGAAGTGGTTCCTGTTGCATTAGTGGTTGCGGGGACGCAAATGGCTACAGGCCACCGTACCATGGATACTCGCCTCTATTTTGAAGGTGAGCTGATTGATGCAGCGACTAATAAACCGGTTATCAAAGTCGTTCGTCAGGGCGAAGGTAAAGACCTGAATAACGAAAGTACGCCAATGGCTTTCGAAAATATTAAACAAGTTATTGATGACATGGCGACCGATGCCACCATGTTTGACGTTAACAAAAAGTAGTTCCAGACGCGCCATCGTTAGATGGCGCTTTTTATCCGGTGCGCCGTAAAACCCCATCCTTCAGGGCGGGGATATAAGGCGCGGTTTTCCACCTGACCAGGTGTTTGCTGTTGTTCAATGTATTGGCGGATGACGGATATTGGCGCACCTCCGCAGCTACTGGCAAAATAGCCAGGACTCCACAAAACGCCTTTGTAGTAATACCTGACTGCAATATCTGGTCGATCTCGTCGCAGTAACCTACCCGATACGCCTTTGAGGCTGTTTACCAGACTGGATATCGCCAGTTTGGGAGGTTAGTTAATTAACAAATGGACGTGATCTGGTTCGCCATCCATTTCAACCAGTTCAGCTTCAAAATAAGCACATACATTTGAAAAGTAAGTGCGTAGTTTTTCTGTCGC
>NZ_JBQZXE010000115.1:0-11449 GCF_053555855.1 Shigella sp. SIG3 | reverse complement strand
AAGCGTGGAGAGTAAAAAATCTCGGGGAATCACCGAAAAAGCTATTCAAGGAAGCCTGCATACGGTGGCTGCGTGAGAAATCGGATAAGAAGTCCATTGATGATGACAAGAGCATTATATCGTTCTGGATGTTGCACTTCAGAGAAGCCATTCTCTCTGACATAACAACAGAAAAAATAATGGAGGCGGTAGACGGGATGGAAAACCGCCGCCATCGCCTGAACTGGGAGATGAGCCGGGACAGGTGTTTGCGACTTGGCAATCCGGTGCCGGAGTATAAACCAAAGCTTGCAAGCAAAGGAACGAAGACGAGGCATCTGGCAATACTTCGCGCCATTCTCAATATGGCTGTTGAATGGGGATGGCTTGACAGGGCACCCAAAATATCAACACCACGCGTTAAGAATGGACGCATCAGATGGCTTACAGAGGAGGAATCGAAGCGCCTGTTTGCAGAAATTGCTCCTCACTTCTTCCCTGTGGTCATGTTTGCAATCACGACAGGCCTTCGCCGTTCCAACGTTACAGACCTTGAGTGGTCACAGGTCGATCTGGATAAGAAAATGGCATGGATGCACCCTGATGAAACAAAAGCTGGCAATGCGATCGGAGTTCCTCTTAACGAAACCGCATGCCAGATATTAAGAAAACAGCAGGGGCTCCATAAGAGATGGGTATTTGTCCACACCAAACCTGCCTACCGAAGCGACGGAACAAAAACAGCAGCGGTAAGGAAGATGAGAACCGACAGCAACAAGGCATGGAAGGGAGCGTTAAAGCGGGCAGGCATTAGCAACTTCCGCTTCCATGATCTGAGGCATACCTGGGCAAGCTGGCTGGTTCAGTCCGGTGTCTCTCTTCTTGCACTTAAAGAGATGGGAGGATGGGAAACTCTCGAAATGGTTCAAAGATACGCCCACCTTTCAGCCGGGCATCTCACCGAGCACGCAAGCAAAATCGATGCGATTATAAGTCGCAATGGCACAAATACGGCACAAGAGGAGAACGTGGTTTACTTAAATGCGAGGTAACTTATTGATTTAAATGGTGCCGATAATAGGAGTCGAACCTACGACCTTCGCATTACGAATGCGCTGCTCTACCAACTGAGCTATATCGGCCCTGAAAGGACATGTTCACGAACGTGAATCACGGTGGACAAGGTTAAAACTAACCGGGCGATGCGTCAATGGCCTTGTGAATCAAATGGCTACTTTTGCATCACCCGGTTTTATTTACGCACGAATGGTGTAATCACCAATGCCGATCCACTTGTAAGTGGTCAGTGCTTCCAGCCCCATTGGGCCACGCGCGTGGAGTTTTTGTGTGCTTACCGCCACTTCCGCACCCAGACCAAACTGGCCGCCGTCGGTAAAACGCGTAGAGGCGTTAACGTAAACAGCGGACGAATCCACTTCGTTAACAAAACGCTGGGCGTTGCGCATATCGCGGGTCAGGATCGCATCGGAGTGTTGTGTGCCGTGTTCACGAATATGGGCGATGGCATCGTCAAGATCGCTGACGATTTTGACGTTCAAATCTAATGACAGAAACTCATCGTCATACTCTTCGGCTTTAACCGCCACCACCTTCGCAGGGCCTGCCTGCAACTGTGTCAGCGCAGCTGCATCTGCGTGTAATGTCACGCCGCTTTCCGCCATTTGTTTGCTTAATGCGGGCAGGAAGCTATCGGCGATGTTTTTATTCACCAGCAACGTTTCAACCGTATTACATGTGCTCGGACGCTGAGTTTTCGCGTTGACGATCACTTTTAATGCTTCAGCGATCTCTGCGCTTTCATCAACGTAAATATGGCATACGCCTATACCACCTGTGATCACCGGGATTGTCGACTGTTCACGGCACAGTTTATGCAAACCAGCGCCACCACGCGGGATCAGCATGTCGATGTATTTATCCATACGCAGCATTTCACTGACCAGCGCACGGTCAGGATTATCAATCGCCTGCACGGCACCCGCCGGTAAGCCACAGGATTTCAGGGCGTCCTGAATCACCGCCACCGTTGCCGCGTTAGTGCGACAGGTTTCTTTACCACCACGCAGGATCACCGCATTACCGGTTTTCAGGCACAGCGAAGCGACATCAACCGTCACGTTCGGGCGCGCTTCATAAATCACGCCAATAACCCCCAGCGGTACGCGACGACGCTCAAGACGCAGGCCGCTGTCCAGTACGCCGCCATCGATTACCTGCCCCACCGGATCGGCGAGGTTGCACACCTGACGTACATCGTCGGCAATGCCTTTCAGCCGTGCGGGCGTCAGTGCCAGACGGTCAAGCATCGCTTCGCTAAGGCCATTGGCTCGCGCGTCAGCAACATCCTGGGCGTTAGCGTTGAGGATGATTTCGCTTTGTGCTTCCAGTTCATCGGCGATTTTTTCCAGCACGCGATTTTTTTCGCGGCTGGAGAGTTGCGCTAATTTATACGAGGCTTGCTTCGCGGCAATGCCCATTTGTTCCAGCATCGGCCAGCTCCTTAACGGGTAATCATGTCATCACGGTGAACGGCAACCGGGCCGTATTCATATCCCAGTATTGCATCAATTTCTTGCGAGTGGTGTCCGGCAATACGGCGTAATGCATCGCTGTTGTAACGACTGACACCGTGGGCGATATCGCGACCTTCGAGGTTGCAAATGCGGATGACTTCACCACGCGAGAAATTGCCAGTCACGCTTTTAATGCCTTTCGGCAACAGGGAGCTGCCGCGTTCCAGAATGGCGGCAGTTGCCCCTTCATCTACCGTGATTTCACCCGCCGGCGGCGCACCGAAAATCCAGCGTTTACGGTTTTCAAGCGGAGTCGCCTGGGCATGGAACAGCGTACCGACGGAAATGCCTTCCATCACATCACCAATAACGCCCGGCTTGCTGCCCGCGGCAATAATGGTGTCGATACCCGCACGGCAAGCCACGTCAGCGGCCTGCAATTTAGTACTCATGCCGCCAGTTCCGAGGCCTGAAACGCTGTCACCGGCAATCGCGCGCAGTGCGTCATCAATGCCGTAAACATCTTTAATCAGTTCTGCCTGCGGATTGCTGCGCGGATCAGCGGTATACAAACCTTTTTGATCGGTCAGCAGCAACAGTTTATCGGCACCCGCCAGAATCGCCGCCAGCGCAGAAAGGTTATCGTTATCGCCGACCTTAATCTCTGCCGTAGCGACAGCATCGTTCTCATTGATTACCGGAACGATATTGTGATCGAGCAACGCACGCAGGGTGTCGCGGGCGTTCAGGAAGCGTTCACGGTCTTCCATATCAGCACGGGTCAGCAGCATTTGCCCGACGTGAATGCCATAAATCGAAAACAGCTGTTCCCACAGTTGAATCAGTCGACTCTGCCCTACCGCCGCCAGCAGTTGTTTCGAGGCGATAGTCGCTGGCAGTTCCGGGTAACCCAGGTGCTCACGTCCGGCGGCGATCGCGCCCGACGTCACAATAACAATCCGATGCCCGGCGGCATGTAACTGCGCGCACTGGCGAACAAGTTCAACGATATGGGCACGGTTCAGACGGCGCGATCCGCCTGTTAGCACACTGGTGCCGAGTTTTACCACCAGCGTCTGGCTGTCACTCATGATTCTCTGCCATTCAATTTTAGGAAAAATGATATCAAACGAACGTTTTAGCAGGACTGTCGTCGGTTGCCAACCATCTGCGAGCAAAGCATGGCGTTTTGTTGCGCGGGATCAGCAAGCGTAGCGGCAGTTGTTTACGCTTTTATTACAGATTTAATAAATTACCACATTTTTAGAATATCATTAATCTGTAATATATCTTTAACAATCTCAGGTTAAAAACTTTCCTGTTTTCAACGGGGCTCTCCCGCTGAATATTCGCGCGTTAATTAAAATCAGGAATGAAAATGAAAAAGAGCACTCTGGCATTAGTGGTGATGGGCATTGTGGCATCTGCATCTGTACAGGCTGCAGAAATATATAATAAAGACGGTAATAAACTGGATGTCTATGGCAAAGTTAAAGCCATGCATTATATGAGTGATAACGCCAGTAAAGATGGCGACCAGAGTTATATCCGTTTTGGTTTTAAAGGTGAAACTCAAATTAACGATCAACTGACTGGTTATGGTCGGTGGGAAGCGGAGTTTGCCGGAAATAAAGCGGAGAGTGATACTGCACAGCAAAAAACGCGTCTCGCTTTTGCCGGGTTGAAATATAAAGATTTGGGTTCTTTCGATTATGGTCGTAACCTGGGCGCGTTGTATGACGTGGAAGCCTGGACCGATATGTTCCCGGAATTTGGTGGCGATTCCTCGGCGCAGACCGACAACTTTATGACCAAACGCGCCAGCGGTCTGGCGACGTATCGGAACACCGACTTCTTCGGCGTTATCGATGGCCTGAACTTAACCCTGCAATATCAAGGGAAAAACGAAAACCGCGACGTTAAAAAGCAAAACGGCGATGGCTTCGGCACGTCATTGACATATGACTTTGGCGGCAGCGATTTCGCCATTAGTGGGGCCTATACCAACTCAGATCGCACCAACGAGCAGAACCTGCAAAGCCGTGGCACAGGCAAGCGTGCAGAAGCATGGGCAACAGGTCTGAAATACGATGCCAATAATATTTATCTGGCAACTTTCTATTCTGAAACACGCAAAATGACGCCAATAACTGGCGGCTTTGCCAATAAGACACAGAACTTTGAAGCGGTCGCTCAATACCAGTTTGACTTTGGTCTGCGTCCATCGCTGGGTTATGTCTTATCGAAAGGGAAAGATATTGAGGGCATCGGTGATGAAGATCTGGTCAATTATATCGACGTCGGTGCTACGTATTATTTCAACAAAAATATGTCAGCGTTTGTTGATTATAAAATCAACAAACTGGATAGCGATAATAAGCTGAATATTAATAATGATGATACTGTCGCGGTTGGGATGACGTATCAGTTTTAATGAATATTGCCGGATGTGATGCATCCGGCACATTTCACTCACGCCGTTAACTTCACCGGTTCATCACGAAAATCATCCGCCGGTTCCAGCTTCAGATTCAGCGTCGTCAGCAGTTCACGCAGCTTCTCGTGAAACTCACGCAGGGTGTGCTCCAGTCGTTCAACCACTTCAGTATCTTTTACCGGAACACTCTTCCAGTCGCCTGCTTTATCGAACAGACCAAACTGGTAGCTGTAGGTAAAACGGGATTCCTGCGCTTCCAGCTCCATCCACCAGCCCCAGAATTCACGCACTTCCGGTGCCGGTTTCACGTTGACGCATACAGCCAGACAATCGAAAAAGAATCGATTATCTTCGCACTTACCTTCACGAATATACGGGCCTAGTGCGGTAAATTTTTTGATCAATCTGCTCTTCGGGTGTCCACTCGGTAACGTCATTGCTATCTCCTGTTGTGATGCAACTGTTTTACCAAATTGGCAAAATTTAGCAAATTTTTAACACAAGCGTTTTTCGATCCAGCCGGTGATTTCCTGAAGACCTTTGTCAAAATTCCGATACACCGGGTTAAATGGGATCTCTAATAATTTACCGTCAGCAGATGATGAGGTGATTAAGCGTGAGTCCTCTTCCGGGCTGAACGGATCGTTCTTCCAGTAGCCTGATAACATTGGCGTTGGGCAGCGACGCCCCAGCAATCCTTGCACTTTTAATGAATAGCGATTCAGCTCCACGCGTAACGCTTCGTCGGAAGCATCATGCATCCCCAAACGACTCGCCAGAACGTCAAGATACATTTCCGGCACCTGTTGCTGGCACTTAAAATCACTCAACAGGGTATGAACTACCGGACCAAGACAGGCAACCGCTTTCAGACGCGGCGATTCAAGGTATGCCAGACGCACGGCAACGTTAGCGCCGAAACGGAAACCAAAGGCCGCGACGCGAGTGTGATCCACCCACGGTACGTTAGGCAGCGCCTTTAAGACGTGCTGATGCAACAGGCTGGAGTCCTGGGTGAGCTTCCATTTTGAAGAAAAGCCCACCGACGGCATATCAATAGTCAGCATCGCAATGCCGCGCGGCGCAAAATAACGTTCATACAGGCTGTAATAGTCCGTCTGCATCGCATCCAGACCACCACACATTAATACTGTCGGGAACGGGCCATCGCCTTGCGGCATATGCAAAAAGCCGGTGATGGGCGCACCGCCGGGTACGGTAAACTCCATCTGCCGCATCGTGCCCGGCAGACGCTGGGCGGCCTCTTCATAGGCGCGGTTTGATAAAGCCTGCGCTTGCTCGGCCAGGTCATCTCCTTTCAGATGAGGATAGGCGGCAATGTTGTACAACGTAGCCGCATGCAGCCAGTGTCGACCACTGAGTTGCGGATCTTCTTCCGTACAGGCTTTTTGTTGCCACACCATCGCCTGGGTGGCCCACTCATAAATCCAGTTGCCACCACGGTAGCCAATCACGGTATCGTATAAATCATCGTCGGTACGTTCAGCATCGCTCATCACAATACGTGCCTGGACGTCGAGGATTTCACGTGGGTCAATACCGCGCCAGATCCACATCAGACGGTTAATCATGCGATACCAGTGAGGGATGGTTTTACCATCAAGAGCCGACTGCACAGGCGGTTGTGCGCCGTGATTAAAGCGGCGGACTAGCGTCGAGGTTTCAGGATGTTTAAAGCGGGGTTTGAACAGGGTTTCGCTCAGGTTTGCCTGTGTCATGGATGCAGCCTCCAGAATACTTACTGGAAACTATTGTAACCTGCCTGAAGTTAAAAAGAACAACGCCCGGCAATGCCAGGCGTTGAAAAGATTAGCGACCGGAGATTGGCGGGACGAATACGACGCCCATATCCCACGGCTGTTCGATCCAGGTATCTTGCGGGATATCAACAACATAGTCATCAACCAGCGGACGACCAGCCGGTTTTGCGAAGATGGTGACAAAGTGCGCTTTTGGATACATTTCACGAATCGCAACAGCAGTACCACCGGTATCCACCAGGTCATCAATAACGATGAAGCCTTCGCCATCGCCTTCTGCGCGTTTCAGCACTTTAAGCTCGCGCTGGTTGTCGTGATCGTAGCTGGAAATACAAACGGTATCGACATGACGAATACCCAGTTCACGCGCCAGTAACGCCCCCGGTACCAGACCGCCACGGCTTACGGCAATAATGCCTTTCCATTGTTCAGAAGGCATCAGTCGGCTTGCGAGTTTACGTGCATGGATCTGCAACATGTCCCAGGTGACGATGTATTTTTCGCTCATGTGAAGTGTCCCAGCCTGTTTATCTACGGCTTAAAAAGTGTTCGAGGGGAAAATAGGTTGCGCGAGATTATAGATATCTGGCGCACTAAAAACCAGTATTTCACATGAGTCCGCGTCTTTTTACGCACTGCCTCTCCCTGACGCGGGATAAAGTGGTATTCTCAATACATATCTCGCAAGCCTGTCTTGTGTTGACAACATTTTCTGCTAACCCTGTGACCTGCAATACTGTTTTGCGGGTGATCGACAAGGAGACTTAACGTGTCTGAACTGTCTCAATTATCTCCACAGCCGCTGTGGGATATTTTTGCCAAAATCTGTTCTATTCCTCACCCGTCCTATCATGAAGAGCAACTCGCTGAATACATTGTTGGTTGGGCAAAAGAGAAAGGTTTCCATGTCGAACGCGATCAGGTAGGTAATATCCTGATTCGTAAACCTGCTACCGCAGGTATGGAAAATCGTAAACCGGTCGTCTTACAGGCCCACCTCGATATGGTGCCGCAGAAAAATAACGACACCGTGCATGACTTCACGAAAGATCCTATCCAGCCTTATATTGATGGCGAATGGGTTAAAGCGCGCGGCACCACGCTGGGTGCGGATAACGGCATTGGTATGGCCTCTGCACTGGCGGTTCTGGCTGACGAAAACGTGGTTCACGGCCCGCTGGAAGTGCTGCTGACCATAACCGAAGAAGCCGGTATGGACGGTGCGTTCGGCTTACAGAGCAACTGGTTGCAGGCTGATATTCTGATTAACACCGACTCCGAAGAAGAAGGTGAAATCTACATGGGTTGTGCGGGGGGTATCGACTTCACCTCCAACCTGCATTTAGATCGTGAAGCGGTTCCAGCTGGTTTTGAAACCTTCAAGTTAACCTTAAAAGGTCTGAAAGGCGGTCACTCCGGCGGTGAAATCCACGTTGGCCTGGGTAATGCCAACAAACTGCTGGTGCGCTTCCTGGCGGGTCATGCAGAAGAACTGGACCTGCGCCTTATCGATTTCAACGGCGGCACACTGCGTAACGCCATCCCGCGTGAAGCCTTTGCGACCATTGCTGTCACAGCTGATAAAGTCGACGCACTGAAATCTCTGGTGAATACCTATCAGGAGATCCTGAAAAACGAGCTGGCAGAGAAAGAGAAAAATCTGGCCTTGTTGCTGGACTCTGTAGCGAACGATAAAGCTGCCCTGATTGCGAAATCTCGCGATACCTTTATTCGTCTGCTGAACGCCACCCCGAACGGTGTGATCCGCAATTCCGACGTGGCAAAAGGTGTGGTCGAAACCTCCCTGAACGTCGGTGTGGTGACCATGACTGACAATAACGTAGAAATTCACTGCCTGATCCGTTCACTGATCGACAGCGGTAAAGACTACGTGGTGAGCATGCTGGATTCGCTGGGTAAACTGGCTGGCGCGAAAACCGAAGCGAAAGGCGCATATCCTGGCTGGCAGCCGGACGCTAATTCTCCGGTGATGCATCTGGTACGTGAAACCTATCAGCGCCTGTTCAACAAGACGCCGAACATCCAGATTATCCACGCGGGCCTGGAATGTGGTCTGTTCAAAAAACCGTATCCGGAAATGGACATGGTTTCTATCGGGCCAACTATCACCGGTCCACACTCTCCGGATGAGCAAGTTCACATCGAAAGCGTAGGTCATTACTGGACACTGCTGACTGAACTGCTGAAAGAAATTCCGGCGAAGTAATTATTTGATTTGCTGCCGGATGGCGTTTAATCGCCTTCCGGCAGTTTCATCCTTCATTATCCTTCGATAAAAGCCATCCCTGTAAACGTTCGTCGCGGGTTGCCACGTTCAATCTGGTGATGGAACATTCGCCGCTGTGATTTCAGCACCGCGCTATTTTCCTATTGCTGCTGATCCAGCTTCCAGGCAATCAGCAATCGCGCCAGCCGTTTGTTAGCATGCTGGCTGCGCTCTGACTGAACCTTCACGCTAATACCGGATGCCAAATGCGTGGCGCGTACCGCCGAGTCGGTTTTATTGACATGTTGACCGCCCGGCCCCGACGAACGCAGCGTCTCATACCGGATCGCATCGGATTGCTCCTGCTCATCAGCGGTAAAACGCCCAATGCCCAGAAACCAGTTTTTACGCCCGTGATGTGGGCGATACGGGCTCGGGCAAATCCACTGAATAGTGCCACACCAGCTTTCGCTTAACGCCCATGCGTTGTCGCCATCCAGAGAAATCAGCGCCGAACGCAGCGTGTCAGAGTAGCGGCCTGTTTCTGTTTCCAGCACCGTTACCGCGACGTCTTGTCGGGCAGCTTCTTTAATTAGCCTGTCCAGCGCCTTTTTCACTGCGAGACAACATTCTTCCGGCCCCTGCGCTGAGGAGAGTTATAGCAAGATCATCCTTTTTTCCCTCCACTGTTTTTGAGCGTTAGCACCGGACGCAGCCGCGCGACAGGAATAATTAATCCGGCCTGCCCAGACATTGCACCACACTTTCAGCCGATTTATAGGCTTGTGGCGCTTCTTCGAAGATGAGTTGTTTATCGCGACAAATTACCCGACTGCCAAGTTCAGTACGCGAGAGTTGCGTCGCTGTGTATTTCGCTGCCAGACGCCCTTTACACTCGGTGCGCCCCCATTTACGCCCAGCCCCATGCGCCAGCGAATGCAATGTTTCCTCACTCCTGACGGGCCTGAACCAGCCTGGAGTAATCACCGCGTGAACCGGGAATAACCACCAGACCACAGTCATCAGGCGTGGCACCTTTACGATGTAAGACCCCTTGTTGATCACCGATTCGACACGCGCTAACAAAGTTATGCGCCACATCCAGAACCGGACTTCCGGTGGCCTTAACCTGTTGCATTATGCGCAAAGCGATCAGGTGGCGATTAAAACGCGCAAACGCCAGCGCGTCGTCACTGCCTTCAGGCAAACCATGATGCGAAAACGAGGCAATATGCCGCTGTAAAATAGACTGCCCTAGCTCCCTCGAGCCGCTATGAACCAGCAGTTGCAGATGCTGCGCATCCAGACCTGCCAGTGCAAACAGTTCAGCGTTGATGATTTGATCAACTTGTTGCAGTTCAGCGAAATGATTGCCACCACCGATAGAGCCAAGCGAGCTGCGCCACGGATGCTGTGCAAATGCTGACGGCAGGTTTTCCTCCAGCCAGCTTTCTTCAGCAACGTCATCCAAAGCTGATAATCGCTTTTCAAACTTATCGGCGTTGTATTTGCGAGCGAGAATATCTGTTTGCCATAGCGCCATGCCACAGCCGATATCATTGCCGACCAGTGCTGGGTAAAAACGGCCTGCGGAGAAGAACGCTGCGCCAATCGGGTAGCCGCGTCCGGGGTGTAAATCTGGCATCCCCACTACGCGCTGCATGTTGGGTAAATTTGCCGTGGTGTGTAATTGTTGGATCGCTAAACTCTCGATCCACAGGTCATCAGATGCGATGGTAAATACCGCATCGGATAAGGGACGAATATAATTGCCCATATACCATTCCGTAAATAGACTCGTCATACTTCAAGTTGCATGTGCTGCGACTTGAATTATTGAGAGTAACAATTAAAAAATCAGGAAATGGCAGACGAATCCAGGGCAAGAAAAAAAGAATTAATCCTGGAAAGGTCTGCAAAGAGTCATTGATAAAGGATTTGTCATGATTTACCTCCTTGCAGTTTGTGAAATAAGAAAACGCGCACATACTAGGCGGGCGTTATTTTCATTGCAAGCTGGATTTAATGTTGCGGTTTATAACGCATATAAAAATTAATAAACCACGCTCCCCGGCATTCAACGCGCTGCTGCTTAACTGTCTGAAAAACATAACGTTCAAAAAAGGGTTTTGCGGTTATGCTTGCGTCCACCGTAAGTTCGGATTCAGACTTAATAAAAGGTTTTAACAAAGCGCTGGCAACCCCACGGCGGGTGTATTCAGGGTCAACAAATAACATATCGATATAGTGTTCAACGCAGGTAATAAAGCCGACCAGTTTTGCATTAATGACTGCAACCCGCACTTGTGATTTCGCGAGTTTCTCCTTCCAGCGAGATTCGTCAATCTGCGCCCAGGCGGCAATTTGTTGTGGTGAATAATGCTGACTGACGGTCATCGTAACCGCTCTAATGAAAATAGCGCATAGTTGCTGAAAATCGCCAGGCTGATAATCTCTTATTTGTATGTTATTCATAATATAAATTCAAAAA
>NZ_JBQZXE010000114.1:0-11792 GCF_053555855.1 Shigella sp. SIG3 | reverse complement strand
ATTCGTTAATTGTTCTCTTTTTCAGATGAACAAATATTAGTCATCTGATTGTTTATTGTCACTATCCCATGCATGAGGCGCAAAAAGATAGCCTTTGTTACGCACAGTTTTAATGCGATAAGGTTCTGCGGCGTTATCGAGCAGTTTTTTTCTTAACCGCGAAATAGCCACGTCCACGCTACGATCCAGTCCGTCATAACTGACGCCGCGTAAATTTTTCAGCAATGCATCGCGGTCCATGATTTGCCCGGCATGCGTAGCTAGTTCCCACAATAATTCGAAATCAGCTGTCGAGAGCGAGATTTCAGTGTTAGCCAGGGTGACTACGCGGTTGATGGGGTCGATAGTTAACGTGCCGAAATGCAGGGCTTTGTAGGGAGTCAGAGACGTTTCCTGAAGACCTTTGGTCAGTGTGGCTTGCTCATTCTGACGCAAATGCAAACGTAAACGCGCTAGCAAAACAGCAGGGGGCGTCGTTTTGAGAATATAGTCGCAGGCACCCATTTCCAGTGCCAGGATGTGGTTCATATCGCTATCGAGAGAGGTTAGAAGAACAATCGGTCCAGACCACTTTGCGCGTAAATCACGACAAATGGTCATGCCGTCCTTGCCTGGTAGCATGATGTCGAGTAACACCAAATCCGGATTTTCTCGCAAAATGGTTTCTTCGGCCTGGTCGCCGCGCGGTTCTACGGTAACCTGCATATCATGTTTTGCCAGGTACGCGGCAATCAGTGAACCGACTTCCGCATCATCTTCCACAAATACGATAGTGTTCATAACATTCACGGTAGATATAAAAACGTCACAATACACCGCGCTGTTTTTACTTACTATCAATCGTTTCTAAACAAGTTTTCATCAGGTATTCTACTGATGACTTGTTATGGAAGTGTTAAGGTAAAAAGATGGGGCTGGTAATCAAAGCCGCGCTCGGTGCGCTGGTAGTGCTGTTGATTGGTGTTTTAGCAAAAACGAAAAATTATTATATCGCCGGGCTGATTCCACTTTTCCCGATCTTTGCGCTTATCGCGCATTATATTGTTGCCAGCGAACGCGGCATTGAAGCCTTACGCGCAACCATCATTTTTAGTATGTGGTCGATTATTCCCTATTTTGTTTACCTGGTGTCGCTGTGGTATTTCACCGGAATGATGCGCTTGCCCGCCGCTTTTGTTGGTTCTGTTGCGTGTTGGGGGATAAGCGCATGGGTGTTGATTATATGCTGGATAAAGCTGCATTAACGCAGATGACGACCGCCATCAAGTGGGAAACTGCGTCCGGTGACAAAGCAACTGGTAAGTAAGTAATCGACCAGGTCGATCACTTCTTTCTCGCCAGGCGCGGTTTTCATCAGTGATTTATTCAGCGCCTGTTGTCGATATTCGGCATCATCATGTTCATTAAACAGGATCAGCGATGGCGCAATAGAATTCACTTTCACTTCCGGTGCCAGCTTGCGGGCAAACGAGCGGGTCATATTATCCAGTGCCGCTTTGCTTGCAGCATACGCAACATGTTTGTCGCTGCCGCGCTCCACCACATAATCGGTAAAGTGAATGATATCGCTGGCGGCGTGTCCGTGCCCACGCAGTAATCTTTCCAGCGCATGGTTGAGCAGGTATGGGGTATTAACGTGGATCTGCATCATGCAAGCCAGTACGTCGGCCAGTGGCGCACCCGGTTTTTCCGCAATCCACGCACTGGCGTTATGCAAAATAGCACGCAGACCATGGGTGGTTTTTAGTACTTCATCGGCAAACGCCATCACACCGTCGTTGGTCGAAAAATCAGCCTGAATACACTGCGCACCTGCATTAATCAGTCCATCAATGGCTGGATAGTGTGTCCGATAGCTGACAATCACCGGTTGCTTTTGATTAATGAAATGCCATGCGAGGGCGAGGCCGATGCGACGACCTCCGCCAGTAATTAATATTGGCAAGGGCTGGGTTTTACCCATCGTTATCTCCTTTGCTATCCAACGATGGGATGAACGTTATCCCACCAGCATCCAGGTCGCCGGAACTGAGGCAATTAACAGCATGCCAATCAGCACCATTTCCTGACGGTTCAGTACATTATCATGTGTATGCGTTTTGCGCGCATACAGGAAAACCAGCAGCCCCGGTGCATACAGAACAACGGATAACAGCAAGTGCATTGGACCAGAGGCGTACAATAACCATAAGCCATAAATGCAGGCACCGACACCTACCGCTTTATGCAGTGGACGGGTTGCGATTTTCAGCAAGAACGCGCCGACCAGGAAATAGGGCACCAGAATCATTTCTGAGGCGATGGTCAGCAACGTGTTGTAATCGGAACCGGTCAGCCAGATGAGTACCAGACAAATTTGCACGCAGATGTTGGTCAACCACAGTGAGGCGGATGGCGCAGCTTGTGCGTCCTGGCGCGCAAAAATGCGTGGGAATGCTTTATGAGTGGCAGCCAGGAACGGAACTTCTGCCGCCATGATGGTCCAGCTTAAGTACGCGCCGCAAACGGAAACGATCAAACCGGCAGCGATGATGATTTCGCCCCATGGTCCCATCATTTCCACCATCAGACCGGCCATTGACGGGTTACGAATTTCAGCCAGTTCAGGACGTGCCACCACACCCAGCGAAAGCAGCGTTACCAGCAAGTAAACGCCCAGAGCGGAGAGAACCGCCAGCAGTGTCGCTTTGCCAACATCACGTTTATTACGCGCACGCGCAGAAACAACCACGGCACCTTCCACACCAATGAAAACCCACAGGGTGATCAGCATGGTGTTTTTCACCTGTTCCCAAACAGGTACGCCAAGTGCAAGTCCGGTGAAGTCGAGCTTGAAGGTATCCAGTTTGAACATCATCATCGCCAGCACAACAAACAGACCCAGCGGCAACAATTTTGCCAGTGTCGCCACCAGGTTAATGCTGGCAGCGGTTTGCACCCCGCGCAGGATCAAAAAGTGAACAATCCACAATAAAGCCGATGCACCGACTATCGATTGCCAGGTATTACCATCGCCAAACAGGCGCAATTCCGGCGTGTCCGTAAAAAAGCTTAACGCGGAAAAAACGATCACCAGATAGGAGACGTTGGCGATGACCGCGCACAGCCAGTATCCCCATGCGGAACAAAAGCCGATTAGCTCGCCAAACCCTTCGCGGGCATAGGTAAAGATACCGCCATCAAGTTCGGGACGAATGCGCGTGAGGATCAGCATGGCAAAGGCCAGCAATAAAATGCCAGCGCCAGTAATACCCCAGCCGATGAGCAGTGCTGCCGGGCTGGCAACTGCCGCCATATTTTGCGGCAGACTGAAAACACCCGCGCCCAGCATTGAGCTTAATACCAGCGCGGTGAGTGCGCTCAGTCCCAGTTTCTTTTCCATCGATATCCAGTGATTAAAACGTGATAAGAAGAATAAATATTAGGGCAAAACGCATAAAAATGGAGTTTGCCACTGAAGCGCGGGATTTTACGAAAAGATGTGTCTGCATGCAATGGTCGCGGGGAAATTTGTGACTAAAAATGCGAAAGGCGGCATCAAGCCGCCTTATAGGAGTAACTGAATAGTTATTTATACAGATCTGCGCTGACGGTCAGGTTATTACCACGTTTCTGCCACTGGCGGGTGATGTGGTAATACTTAGCACCTTTCTTCGCGGCACGTTTCGCAACCTGATAGGAGACTTCGGTCATGTTGCCGTAGTTGCCAGAGAATTTGATGCTGTCGAACGGGACCATCATCGCTGCTGTCGCTTTGTTCAGTTCTTCGACTTTAGTGCCATCCGGGAGCGTGACGGTGTAACGCCCGCCTTTTGATGACTGGGTTTCAAAGAAGCGACCGACTTCAGAACTTGGTGATGCGGTAGTCGCAACACCCGGGATCTCAACTTTCTTCGCGGCTTCGCCACCGGCAGCCAGAGCTGCACGTCCTGCTTCGGAATCTGCCGGGATCACATCCGGGCTCTGGACGATACGTTTCTTAGCATCTTTTTTATAGATGAATGCAGTAATACGCTGGTTGCCGCCCTGGTTGGCATCGATTTGACGAACGATGTAGAAAGAGTAGGCACCTTTCGCTTTTGCCGCTTTGGTGATGGCATCATTGACTTCTGGCTGGCTACGATAGAAGCCCTGGACGGTGACCGTGTCAAACGGTTCAATCAGAACAGCCTGATCTTTCGGCAGTTCGACAACACCGTTAATTACGCGATTACTTGTTTCTTCTGCTTTTTCAGCATCGGCTTTATAGAGGTCAGCGACCACACGCCAGTTACCGCTGTTACCAAAATCAGAAGTGTCGACAACATAAAAAGAGGCGGCACCTTCTTTATCTGCGCGACGAGAAACGGCTTTCACCGCTTCGCCAATAGCATTAAAACGACCGGTAACCACTACACGGTCAAAAGGTTTAGCCGCTGCCGCTTGCTCCGGTGTCAGTTCTGTTGCTGCGTTAACGGAGAATGCCGTAGCAGAAAGCAGTGCCGACGCCAGGAGGGTGTTCTTAAGCTTCATAAAAATAATCCTTCGCCTTGCGCAAACCAGGTACTGGTATTGTTATTAACGAGAAACGTGGCTGATTATTGCATTTAAACGGTGTAACTGTCTGCGTCATTTTTCATATCACATTCCTTAAACCAATTTTAATCCTGCTCAAATGACCGTCTATGCTTAAAAAACAGCCGTATCAGCATCATTACTACTGAAGCAACTGAATTGTATAAGTTAATTTAATGTTAAGTAGTGATTCGTGCCGGGGCGATGTCTCGTTTTACCCGACCGTCGAAGACAATTATCAGTCTTTATCCGGCGTTCTAAGGTGTTTATCCCACTATCACGGCTGAATCGTTAATATTTTGCGAGTTCACGCCGAAATACTGATTTTTGGCGCTAGATCACAGGCATAATTTTCAGTACGTTATAGGGCGTTTGTTACTAATTTATTTTAACGGAGTAACATTTAGCTCGTACATGAGCGGCTTGTGTGGCTCCTGACACAGGCAAACCATCATCAATAAAACCGATGGAAGGGAATATCATGCGAATTGGCATACCAAGAGAACGGTTAACCAATGAAACCCGTGTTGCAGCAACGCCAAAAACAGTGGAACAGCTGCTGAAACTGGGTTTTACCGTCGCGGTAGAGAGCGGCGCGGGTCAACTGGCAAGTTTTGACGATAAAGCGTTTGTGCAAGCGGGCGCTGAAATTGTAGAAGGGAATAGCGTCTGGCAGTCAGAGATCATTCTGAAGGTCAATGCGCCGTTAGATGATGAAATTGCGTTACTGAATCCCGGGACAACGCTGGTGAGTTTTATCTGGCCTGCGCAGAATCCGGAATTAATGCAAAAACTTGCGGAACGTAACGTGACCGTGATGGCGATGGACTCTGTGCCGCGAATCTCACGCGCACAATCGCTGGACGCACTAAGCTCGATGGCGAATATCGCCGGTTATCGCGCCATTGTTGAAGCGGCACATGAATTTGGGCGCTTCTTTACCGGGCAAATCACTGCGGCCGGGAAAGTGCCACCGGCAAAAGTGATGGTGATTGGTGCCGGTGTTGCAGGTTTGGCCGCCATTGGCGCAGCAAACAGTCTCGGCGCGATTGTGCGTGCATTCGACACCCGCCCGGAAGTGAAAGAACAAGTTCAAAGTATGGGCGCGGAATTCCTCGAGCTGGATTTTAACGAGGAAGCGGGCAGCGGCGATGGCTATGCCAAAGTGATGTCGGACGCGTTCATCAAAGCGGAAATGGAACTCTTTGCCGCCCAGGCAAAAGAGGTCGATATCATTGTCACCACCGCGCTTATTCCAGGCAAACCAGCGCCGAAGCTAATTACCCGTGAAATGGTTGACTCCATGAAGGCGGGCAGTGTGATTGTCGACCTGGCAGCCCAAAACGGTGGCAACTGTGAATACATCGTGCCGGGTGAAATCTTCAGTACGGAAAATGGTGTCAAAGTGATTGGTTATACCGATCTTCCGGGCCGTCTGCCGACGCAATCCTCACAGCTTTACGGTACTAACCTCGTTAATCTGCTGAAACTGTTGTGCAAAGAGAAAGACGGCAATATCACTGTTGATTTTGATGATGTGGTGATTCGCGGCGTGACCGTGATCCGTGCGGGCGAAATTACCTGGCCGGCACCGCCGATTCAGGTATCAGCTCAGCCGCAGGCGGCACAAAAAGCGGCACCGGAAGTGAAAACTGAGGAAAAATGTGCCTGCTCACCGTGGCGTAAATACGCGTTGATGGCGCTGGCAATCATCCTGTTCGGTTGGCTGTCAAGCGTTGCGCCGAAAGAGTTTCTTGGGCACTTCACCGTTTTCGCGCTGGCCTGCGTTGTCGGTTATTACGTGGTGTGGAATGTATCGCACGCGCTGCATACACCGTTGATGTCGGTTACCAACGCGATTTCAGGGATTATTGTTGTCGGAGCACTGTTGCAGATTGGCCAGGGAGGCTGGGTTAGCTTCCTTAGTTTTATCGCGGTGCTTATAGCCAGCATTAATATTTTCGGTGGCTTCACCGTGACTCAGCGCATGCTGAAAATGTTCCGCAAAAATTAAGGGGTAACATATGTCTGGAGGATTAGTTACAGCTGCATACATTGTTGCCGCGATCCTGTTTATCTTCAGTCTGGCCGGTCTTTCGAAACATGAAACGTCTCGCCAGGGTAACAACTTCGGTATCGCCGGGATGGCGATTGCGTTAATCGCAACCATTTTTGGACCGGATACGGGTAATGTTGGCTGGATCTTGCTGGCGATGGTCATTGGTGGGGCAATTGGTATCCGGCTGGCGAAGAAAGTTGAAATGACCGAAATGCCAGAACTGGTGGCGATCCTGCACAGCTTCGTGGGTCTGGCGGCAGTGCTGGTTGGCTTTAACAGTTATCTGCATCATGACGCGGGAATGGCACCGATTCTGGTCAATATTCACCTGACGGAAGTGTTCCTCGGTATCTTCATCGGGGCGGTAACGTTCACGGGCTCGGTGGTGGCGTTCGGCAAACTGTGTGGCAAGATTTCGTCTAAACCGTTGATGCTGCCAAACCGTCACAAAATGAACCTGGCGGCTCTGGTCGTTTCCTTCTTGCTGCTGATTGTATTTGTTCGCACGGACAGCGTCGGCCTGCAAGTGCTGGCATTGCTGATAATGACCGCCATTGCGCTGGTATTCGGCTGGCATTTAGTCGCCTCCATCGGTGGTGCAGATATGCCGGTGGTGGTGTCGATGCTGAACTCGTACTCCGGCTGGGCGGCTGCGGCTGCGGGCTTTATGCTCAGCAACGACCTGCTGATTGTGACCGGTGCGCTGGTCGGTTCTTCGGGGGCTATCCTTTCTTACATTATGTGTAAGGCGATGAACCGTTCCTTTATCAGCGTTATTGCGGGTGGTTTCGGCACCGACGGCTCTTCTACTGGCGATGATCAGGAAGTGGGTGAGCACCGCGAAATCACCGCAGAAGAGACAGCGGAACTGCTGAAAAACTCCCATTCAGTGATCATTACTCCGGGGTACGGCATGGCAGTCGCGCAGGCGCAATATCCTGTCGCTGAAATTACCGAGAAACTCCGCGCTCGTAGTATTAATGTGCGTTTCGGTATCCACCCGGTTGCGGGGCGTTTGCCTGGACATATGAACGTATTGCTGGCTGAAGCAAAAGTACCGTATGACATCGTGCTGGAAATGGACGAGATCAACGATGACTTTGCTGATACCGATACCGTACTGGTGATTGGTGCTAACGATACGGTTAACCCGGCGGCGCAGGATGATCCGAAGAGTCCGATTGCTGGTATGCCTGTGCTGGAAGTGTGGAAAGCGCAGAACGTGATTGTCTTTAAACGTTCGATGAACACTGGCTATGCTGGTGTGCAAAACCCGCTGTTCTTCAAGGAAAACACCCACATGCTGTTTGGTGACGCCAAAGCCAGCGTGGATGCAATCCTGAAAGCTCTGTAACCCTGACGGCCTCTGCGGAGGCCGTCACTCTTTATTGAGATCGCTTAACAGAACGGCGATGCTTTGACCTCCCGCTGTTTGTTCAAGCGCAATTTTGACAATAATTGTCAACGGCACGGAAAGCAGCATACCCACCGGTCCTAACAACCATCCCCAAAAAATCAACGACAAAAATACCACCAATGTCGAAAGCCCCAGCCCACGTCCCATGATGCGCGGCTCCAGAATATTGCCGAAGACCAGATTAATCAGCAGATATCCCGCCAGCACCAGCAACGCTTCGTAGAAGCCATTAAACACCAGTACCTGAGCGATAGGGGGGATTGCCGCGAGAACTGAACCAATATTAGGGATGTAATTAAGCGCAAAGGCCAGCAATCCCCAGACAAAAGCGAAGTGAACATCGAGTGCGGCGAGCATCGCCCAGGCGACCAAGCCGGTGATGATGCTGATGGCTGTTTTCAGCACCAGATAATGAGAAACACTGTCAATCGCACGTTGAATCGCCGCCATCCCTTCAACCGGACGCGCCATCATTTGCTGAAATTTTCCGGGCAATTGTGGCACTTCGAGCAGCATAAACAGCACCGTCAGCAGCAATAAAAATATTGATGACATGGCATTAGATAACTGCGTCAATAAGTTGGTGAGCAACGTCATCGCCGCGTTCGGATCAATGTAATGCGCCAGTTGGTCAACTGAGACGTCAATCCCTACGCGTTGCAACAACGGCTCAAGAGCTTGCAGCGGCGTCATAATAGAGTTGCGATATTGCGGTAACGTCCGCGTCAACTCGTTGAGCGCGGAACCCAGATAAGCTAATAGCAACACCATCGCCATCACGATGATTGTCATCAAAATCGACACTGCCAGTACACGCGGCACACGCCAGCGGACCATATGTTGCACCAGCGGGTTAAGAATAACAGCAATAAATAATGCGAGAATAAACGGCACGATGATCTCGGCGGCAAAACGGATACCGCAGAGAATAATGACCAGCATTCCCAACATAATGACGATTTTTAGGCCATTGAGCGTGATGATCGGCTTTGCCATGCTTGTCCCCGTTTTTCTTCCTTTGCTAATAATAATGTCTTTTTCGCTCCGTCATCATAACGAAAATCAAACCGCTCAGGTAAAGAAGTGAAAATATTTTGAGTTAATTCTTAAGCTATGATACAAATCAGGCGTGTTCAACTACCGAGGACAATTATCATCTGCGATGACGAGAAGCAACACTGCGGATAATTGTAATATTATGGACAATTTGTTCAGGACGTTATTTTCTACATTTACCCATCTTCGTACCTCATCCACTATCTTGCTCGTAGGTGAGCAGCACTGGCGCAACGCGCTTTAGTCCTTTCTTCTGCCTAAGCTTGCCCTATGCGCAGGGCTTGACCACTTTACTTTGGTTTCGCTGAATTAAGCGAAAATTAAAATAGTTCTCTTGCAGGAGAAGGACAATGTATATTTATTGGATTTTATTAGGTCTGGCTATTGCTACAGAAATTACCGGTACGCTGTCAATGAAATGGGCGAGCGTCAGTGAGGGAAATGGCGGCTTTATTTTAATGCTGGTGATGATTTCTCTGTCGTATATATTTCTCTCTTTCGCCGTTAAAAAAATCGCCTTAGGCGTAGCTTATGCGCTGTGGGAAGGTATCGGTATTTTATTTATTACCTTGTTTAGCGTTTTGTTATTCGACGAAAGTTTATCGCTGATGAAAATTGCCGGGTTAACCACCCTGGTCGCCGGGATAGTGTTGATCAAATCAGGTACCCGTAAAGCGCGTAAACCTGAACTGGAGGTGAACCATGGCGCAGTTTGAATGGGTTCACGCCGCCTGGCTGGCATTGGCAATCGTGCTGGAAATCGTTGCTAACGTCTTTTTGAAATTTTCTGACGGCTTTCGTCGCAAAATATTTGGCTTGCTCTCCCTGGCGGCGGTGCTGGCGGCCTTTAGTGCGCTTTCTCAGGCCGTTAAAGGGATCGACTTGTCTGTCGCTTATGCATTGTGGGGCGGGTTTGGTATTGCCGCCACGTTAGCCGCAGGTTGGATCTTGTTTGGTCAACGGTTAAATCGTAAAGGCTGGATTGGCCTGGTCTTGCTGTTGGCTGGAATGATCATGGTGAAACTTGCCTGATGAAGACGCTGCCCGCGCTGTCGGGCAGCGTTTGAACATTATTTTTGCGACAGTTGATCCAGCTTGTCGCGAAAACCGGTAACAGAAATGGCCCGGTTATCGGCGCGCCAGCGATCTTTCGCGGCAGGAGCCGAACTTTGCACCCCAATTAATTGCCAGCCGTCATCGGTATGCAACATCAGAGGCGAACCGCTGTCACCCGGCAAGGTATCGCACTGATGTGACATCACCGACGTTTGCGCCCAGCCAGTCACTTCACAGTTTTGATGACTGTATAACGTATCGAGATGATCTTCAGGGTATCCCGCCTGAGTCACTTTACGACCAGCCGATTTTAATGCGGCAGTAAGCGCGGCTTTATCTCCCTCAAATAACGGCAACGGTGTAATGCCAGAAGGGGGATTACGTAGCACAATCAATCCGAAGTCCCACGGTGCAGCTGCGGGAGGAACAATCCAACCATCCCCATCTGCTTTTAACCGCTTTCCCAGTGTCGGATCAACGCGGCCTTCTATGTCGTGGATCTCATAGCGCCAAAGACCTTTATTTGACACAAAACGCAGCGCTACCGCCTTATCCGCTTTACCCTTAGGCGGCGTCAATAAACAGTGTCCTGCCGTTAATGCCAGATTGGGTGCAATCAGCGTCGCCGTACATAAATTGCCGCTGGCCGTTTCCAGTTGCCCAACCGCATCCCACGGTGATTGGGTCGTGTCATTCACTGGCACACGATCATCATGACCAAAAAACAGGGTGCTGACCTCATCGTTTGCCGATTTGGCAACGTCTGGTTTATCTGCAAACACAAAAGCAGACGTCAAACTAATTGCACCCAACACTACAGCAATGGTTGTACGCATATCACACTCTGGTGGGTAATTATGATTATTAAAAGCAAACCCTCATAAATACTATAGACGGGACGGGATGAAAGTGGGAGTAAAATCAGATAACTACAGTCAGGAAAGATAAAAACGGGCGGCAATCAGTGCGCATAAAATAAGGATGATAAGAATGAACTCAAAGCGATAACGGCCCACCATACTACCCTCCGCTAAAGGCGGTGCTAAACGTTACCCGCTTAGCACCGTAATTTTCAGGCGCGAGGGGGCGCGCCAGCATTACTGTTGAAAACTTACGCTGCGGGTTGTGCAGCAGGTTTTGCCGGTTGCTGATGGCCGTGTTTCCCGGCGTGTTTCTTCGCTGCCTGCGCTTTTTGTTCAGGGGCTTTCTGTTCAGCTTTCGTATTTTTATGATGCTTTTTAGCCGCCTGCGCTTTCTGGGCAGGTGCTGCTTTATGCTGTTTTTTATGATGTGTAGTTTTCGCTGGCGCTGCTTTGGTGGTCGTCGCAGTCGGAGCAGGTGTGGTCGCAGTCTCTGCAGCAAAGGCGGCAGAAGACAGACCCATAGCAGCGGCAACAACCAGAGCTAATACTTTTTTCATTGTCATACCCTCAATTTGTTTTTTCATTTAACCCCACTGCGGGGCCGTTGAAATAACTATATCCCTGGGAATGGCAGACTTCCGTGAGTGGTTGGTTTCAGCGTGTAACGATATGTACAAACGCTGAATAAATTACAGCGTTGATAATAACGTATTGTGACTTAAGGAAAATTTAGCTACCAATAATAGTAGTCTTGATCGGGTTAACTATTATACTACTTACAAAGCGG
>NZ_JBQZXE010000113.1:0-11855 GCF_053555855.1 Shigella sp. SIG3 | reverse complement strand
TGATTTTTTAAGCAAGTTAAGTTGTTCAGTATCAAGTTTTTTTGCACCTGTGCGTGGCACTTGTTCTATATAACGATAAGCTTCACCATAGGCTTTATTTAATTGCGTATCGACGAGATTGTATTCTTGTCGCAGGCATGATTTGATCACGTTAATGTCAGTATCATCATCTGAATTTTTTTGCCAACAATCTTTGATGGCTGAAGTGTCATGGTCGTTTACTATAACCGTATCTTCTGCGTAAGCCTGGCAAGAGATAATGCCTAATGTTAATACAAGAAATTTAAACACTTCGGTATTCCTTAAATTGAACAGTTATCGTTTTCCTGGGCCTGGATATTACGCTTCTGGCCTCTTACTCAACAGTGAGAAAACAATGGCATGTCCGTTTTCAGAATACATTTAGATGGCAATAAAAAAGCCTGATCGGCTAACCCTGATCAGGCTTCACTCTCACGAAAAATCGATTACATACGCTCTACAGTCTCAATACCCAGCGTATCCAGACCCAGCTTCAGCGTCTTCGCTGTCAGTTGTGCCAGTTTCAGACGGCTGTTACGCACTTCTTCGTTTTCTGCGCTGAGGATCGGGCAGTGCTCGTAGAAGCCAGAGAACAGACCGGCCAGATCGTACAGGTAAGCACACATTACATGCGGCGTGCCTTCACGGGCAACCACGGTGAGGGTTTCTTCAAACTGCAGCAGGCGAGCTGCCAGTTGCGCTTCACGATCTTCACGGATGATTACCGGAGCTGCAGCCAGTTGCTCTTCGTTAATTTCTGCTTTACGGAACACGGACAATACACGCGTGTAAGCATACTGCATGTATGGCGCGGTATTACCCTCAAACGCCAGCATGTTGTCCCAGTCGAAGATGTAGTCCGTGGTGCGGTTTTTGGAGAGATCCGCATATTTCACCGCACCAATACCAACCGCGTTAGCCAGTTTTTCCAGCTCGTCAGCTGGCATATCCGGGTTCTTTTCTGCCACCAGACGACGTGCACGCTCCAGGGCTTCATCCAGCAGGTCTGCCAGTTTCACTGTACCACCCGCGCGGGTTTTGAACGGTTTGCCGTCTTTACCCAGCATCATGCCGAACATGTGGTGTTCCAGCGGTACGGATTCCGGTACATAGCCTGCTTTACGGACGATCGCCCATGCCTGCATCAGGTGTTGATGCTGACGGGAGTCGATGTAATACAGCACGCGATCGGCATGCAGTGTTTCATAACGATATTTCGCACAGGCGATATCAGTGGTGGTGTAGAGATAGCCGCCATCTTTCTTCTGAATGATCACGCCCATCGGTTCGCCTTCCTTGTTTTTAAACTCATCAAGGAATACGACGGTCGCCCCTTCGCTTTCTACTGCCAGACCTTTGGCTTTGAGATCCGCCACAATTCCTGGCAGCATTGGGTTGTAGAGGCTTTCGCCCATCACGTCATCACGGGTCAGCGTCACGTTGAGACGATCGTAAGTGATTTGGTTCTGCGTCATGGTGATGTCGACCAGTTTGCGCCACATCTCGCGGAAATATTCGTCACCGCTTTGCAGTTTTACCACGTAGTTACGTGCACGCTCGGCAAACTCTTCATCTTCGTCGTAATGCTTTTTCGCATCGCGGTAGAAACCTTCAAGGTCAGCCAGCTCCATTTCACCGGCGTTTTCCTGCTGCTGCTTTTCCAGCCATGCAATCAGCATACCGAACTGAGTGCCCCAGTCGCCGACGTGGTTTGCGCGAATCACTTTGTGACCGAGGAACTCCAGAGTACGCACTGCTGCGTCACCAATAATGGTAGAGCGCAGGTGACCGACGTGCATCTCTTTCGCCACGTTTGGCGCAGAGTAGTCAACCACAATGGTCTGTTTTTCTGGCGTAGCAACACCGAGACGATCGGACGCCAGCGCCTGCTGAACATGTTCAGCCAGGAATGCCGGATCAAGGAAAATGTTGATAAAGCCTGGACCGGCGATCTCAACTTTGCTGGCGATACCGTTAAGATCCAGATGAGTCAGCACCTGCTCTGCTAATTGTCGCGGTGCCATACCCAGTTTTTTAGCAACTGCCATCATGCCGTTAGCCTGATAGTCGCCGAACTGAACTTTTGCTGACTGACGAATCTGCGGTTCGCAATCCGCAGGCGCGCCTGCCGCAATCATGGCCTGACGGACTTTTTCTGAGAGAAGAGCCTGAATATTCACCGGAATACCTTACATTGATGAAGCGAGCAAAAATTGCCCGCACCAGTTAAAGAAATTAGGGCGGGAGTATACTGCAAATGGCTGTTTTCGTCAGCAACGTGCGCGTGGCGTATTGCCGTTTTCACTATTGCATCAGAAGCGGCGTGAAATCAGCGGTTGGTTGGCACAGGGCAACAGGGTAAATTAACGCTTTTACTGAAAGACGAAGAGTGATTATGGCGAACTGGCAATCTATCGACGAGCTGCAGGATATTGCATCGGATTTACCGCGATTTACCCACGCATTAGATGAACTTTCCCGCCGTCTGGGGTTGGATATCACTCCGCTGACTGCCGATCACATTTCTTTGCGTTGCCATCAAAACGTCACCGCTGAGCGCTGGCGTCGCGGTTTTGAACAGTGTGGCGAGCTTTTGTCAGAAAAAATGATCAATGGCAGACCGATTTGTCTGTTTAAATTGCATGAACCGGTACAGGTTGCGCACTGGCAGTTTTCCAATGTGGAGCTACCGTGGCCTGGGGAAAAACGTTACCCACACGAAGGTTGGGAACATATTGAAATCGTTCTGCCGGGTGATCCAGAAACGCTGAATGCCCGTGCGCTGGCATTGCTTTCTGATGAAGGACTCAGCCTACCGGGGATCTCAGTTAAAACCAGTTCACCAAAAGGTGAGCATGAGCGATTACCGAATCCGACGCTGGCGGTCACCGATGGCAAAACAACTATTAAGTTTCATCCGTGGTCCATTGAAGAGATCGTTGCCAGCGAGCAGTCAGCGTAATTAAGGAGCAAAAATGGCATTACTGGAAATTTGCTGTTACAGCATGGAATGTGCACTAACGGCGCAGCAAAACGGCGCAGACAGAGTTGAATTATGCGCAGCCCCAAAAGAGGGGGGCTTAACGCCGTCGTTGGGGGGACTGAAATCCGTGCGCCAGCGGGTGACGATCCCTGTGCATCCGATAATTCGCCCACGCGGTGGTGATTTTTGCTACAGCGACGGTGAGTTTGCCGCCATTCTTGAGGATGTGCGCACGGTCCGCGAATTAGGTTTTCCTGGACTGGTGACGGGCGTTCTCGATGTTGATGGGAATGTCGATATGCCACGAATGGAAAAAATAATGGCTGCTGCCGGTCCGCTGGCAGTGACTTTTCATCGCGCCTTCGATATGTGCGCTAACCCTTTATATACACTCAATAATCTTGCGGAATTGGGCATTGCCCGGGTACTGACATCAGGGCAAAAATCAGACGCACTGCAAGGTTTATCAAAAATTATGGAACTTATTGCCCATCGTGATGCTCCAATCATTATGGCTGGAGCAGGAGTCCGTGCAGAAAACCTGCACCACTTCCTCGATGCCGGAGTGCTGGAAGTCCATAGCTCCGCGGGAGCGTGGCAAGCCTCACCGATGCGTTATCGTAATCAAGGATTGTCCATGTCATCAGATGAACACGCGGACGAGTATTCGCGTTATATCGTAGACGGGGCGGCGGTTGCTGAAATGAAAGGAATCATTGAACGCCATCAGGCCAAATGATTTTTACCGTTGCATCATGTCGCCCAATATGATGCTTGCTCGTACCAGGCCCCTGCAATTTCAACAGGGGCCTTTTTTTATCCCTGAGCAGTATAAAAAACGAACGATAACCGTGATCTGTTGAGCGGGTGACAGTGCGCATAGCGTTGTGCTAAAAATATTTTTTATATTCACATTGATTATGGGATTTAAATTGCTAAAACTGATAAATATATATTCTAAATAGCAACTGGGTTATTCCTTAGCAATTAATGATTACATTGTAATAAATCATATTCTTTATCGATTATTTCAGGCAGTGTTGTGCCGAGTTATGCAAGCGGTTAATTCGTTGTGTATTTAATTATACAATGATTTCGGTGTTCTGGAATTTATTTAGAGGAATCTATGCGAGGGAAAAAACGCATTGGGTTATTGTTTTTGCTGATAGCGGTTGTGGTTGGTGGCGGCGGGTTATTGCTGGCGCAAAAAGCCTTACATAAAACGTCGGATACAGCATTTTGCCTTTCCTGCCACTCGATGAGTAAACCTTTTGAGGAATATCAGGGAACTGTCCACTTTTCGAACCAGAAAGGGATACGTGCGGAATGTGCCGATTGCCATATTCCAAAGTCAGGGATGGATTATTTATTTGCTAAATTAAAAGCATCTAAAGATATTTATCATGAATTTGTTAGCGGCAAAATAGACAGTGACGATAAGTTCGAAACTCATCGCCAGGAAATGGCCGAAACAGTATGGAAAGAATTAAAAGCAACTGACTCTGCAACGTGCCGTAGTTGCCATTCTTTTGATGCCATGGATATTGCCTCGCAAAGTGAATCTGCGCAGAAAATGCATAACAAAGCACAAAAGGGCGGCGAAACCTGTATCGATTGTCATAAAGGCATTGCCCATTTTCCGCCAGAAATAAAAATGGATGACAACGCGGCGCATGAGCTGGAAAGTCAGGCCGCTACTTCAGTGACTAATGGCGCACATATTTATCCTTTCAAAACTTCTCGCATAGGCGAGCTGGCTACCGTGAATCCTGGTACCGATCTCACCGTCGTTGATGCCAGTGGCAAACAGCCGATCGTTCTGTTGCAGGGTTATCAAATGCAGGGCAGTGAAAACACGCTCTACCTGGCGGCAGGTCAACGGCTGGCGCTAGCCACATTAAGTGAAGAAGGTATCAAGGCGCTCACGGTAAACGGGGAATGGCAGGCTGACGAATACGGCAATCAATGGCGTCAGGCGTCTTTACAGGGTGCGCTTACCGATCCCGCATTAGCGGACCGTAAACCGCTATGGCAATACGCTGAAAAACTTGACGATACCTATTGCGCTGGTTGTCATGCCTCTATTGCCGCCGACCATTACACCGTCAATGCGTGGCCGTCCATTGCCAAAGGAATGGGGGCACGAACCAGCATGAGCGAAAACGAACTGGACATTTTAACGCGGTATTTCCAGTACAACGCCAAAGATATTACCGAGAAACAGTGATCCTCGTTGATCAGGGAGGAAGTTATGGCATTAACAAGACGTGAATTTATTAAACACAGCGGTATTGCCGCTGGAGCGCTGGTGGTGACATCGGCAGCACCGCTCCCCGCATGGGCAGAAGAGAAGGGCGGTAAAATCCTCACCGCGGGACGTTGGGGAGCGATGAGCGTAGAAGTGAAGGACGGCAAGATTGTTTCTTCGACAGGCGCGCTGGCGAAAACCATACCGAACTCCTTACAGTCTACGGCGGCGGATCAGGTACACACCACGGCGCGTATTCAGCATCCGATGGTGAGAAAAAGCTATCTCGACAATCCACTGCAACCGGCGAAAGGTCGTGGCGAAGATACCTATGTACAGGTGAGCTGGGAACAGGCATTAAAACTGATTCATGAGCAACATGAGCGTATTCGTAAAGCTAACGGACCATCGGCCATTTTTGCCGGATCTTACGGCTGGCGCTCTTCTGGCGTGTTGCATAAAGCGCAAACCTTACTGCAACGTTATATGAACCTGGCGGGCGGTTATTCCGGGCATAGCGGCGATTATTCAACCGGGGCAGCACAGGTGATCATGCCGCATGTGGTCGGTTCTGTAGAGGTGTATGAACAGCAGGCCTCCTGGCCGCTGATTCTGGAAAACAGCCAGGTTGTGGTGCTGTGGGGAATGAACCCGCTGAATACCTTAAAAATTGCCTGGAGCAGTACCGATGAGCAAGGGCTGGAATACTTCCATCAGCTGAAAAAATCTGGCAAACCAGTGATTGCCATTGATCCTATCCGCTCCGAAACCATCGAATTCTTTGGCGATAATGCCACCTGGATCGCGCCGAATATGGGCACCGACGTGGCACTGATGTTAGGGATTGCGCATACCCTGATGACACAAGGCAAACACGATAAAGTGTTCCTTGAAAAATACACTACCGGGTATCCGCAGTTTGAAGAGTATCTGACAGGTAAGAGCGATAATACGCCGAAGAGCGCGGTCTGGGCGGCGGAAATTACTGGCGTACCGGAAGCGCAGATAGTCAAACTCGCTGAACTGATGGCGGCGAATCGCACAATTCTGATGGCAGGCTGGGGAATTCAGCGCCAGCAATATGGTGAACAGAAACACTGGATGCTGGTGACGCTGGCGGCGATGTTAGGGCAGATTGGTACACCGGGCGGCGGTTTTGGTTTCTCTTATCATTACTCCAATGGTGGCAACCCGATGCGTGTTGGCGGCGTGCTGCCGGAAATGTCTGCGGCGATTGCCGGACAGGCCAGCGAGGCCGCTGATGATGGCGGAATGGCGGCGATTCCTGTTGCCCGTATCGTCGATGCGCTGGAAAATCCTGGCGGCAAATATCAGCATAACGGTAAAGAACAAACGTATCCGAATATCAAAATGATCTGGTGGGCGGGTGGCGGTAACTTTACCCATCACCAGGATACTAATCGTCTGATCAAAGCCTGGCAGAAACCGGAGATGATCGTCGTTTCTGAATGCTACTGGACCGCAGCAGCCAAACACGCAGATATCGTATTACCGATCACCACATCGTTTGAGCGCAATGACTTGACGATGACCGGTGATTACAGCAACCAGCATATTGTGCCGATGAAGCAGGCTGTTGCTCCGCAATTTGAAGCGCGTAACGATTTTGACGTGTTTGCCGATCTTGCGGAATTACTCAAACCTGGCGGAAAAGAGATCTATACCGAAGGTAAAGATGAAATGGCGTGGCTGAAATTTTTCTATGATGCCGCTCAGAAAGGGGCCCGTGCGCAACGCGTCACTATGCCAATGTTTAATGCCTTCTGGCAGCAAAATAAACTGATCGAAATGCGCCGCAGCGAGAAGAACGAACAGTACGTTCGTTATGGTGATTTCCGCGCCGATCCGGTGAAAAATGCGCTGGGTACGCCAAGCGGCAAAATTGAGATTTACTCCAAAACGCTGGAAAAATTTGGCTATAAGGATTGCCCGGCACACCCAACCTGGCTTGCGCCTGATGAGTGGAAGGGTACCGCCGACGAGAAGCAGTTGCAGCTTCTGACCGCACATCCGGCACACCGTTTACACAGTCAGCTTAACTATGCGGAACTGCGTAAAAAATATGCGGTTGCCGATCGTGAACCGATCACTATTCACACCGAAGATGCTGCTCGATTTGGTATTGCGAATGGCGATCTGGTGCGTGTCTGGAACAAACGTGGTCAGATTTTGACAGGCGCGGTGGTGACTGACGGGATCAAAAAAGGCGTGGTATGCGTGCATGAAGGTGCATGGCCAGATCTGGAAAACGGCTTGTGTAAAAACGGCAGTGCGAACGTGTTAACGGCGGATATCCCCAGCTCGCAGCTGGCAAATGCCTGTGCCGGTAACTCTGCGCTGGTGTATATCGAAAAATATACGGGTAACGCACCGAAGTTAACGGCATTTGATAAGCCTGCTGTTCAGGCGTAAGAAGTGAATAGCGCCCGGAAACGGGCGCTGAGGTTATGCAAACGTAAAACTGCCTGATGCGCTATGCTTATCAGGCCTACATAGTCCCTGCAATAGATTGAATTAGCAAGGGTTTGTAGGCCGGATAAGGCGTTCACGCCGCATCCGGCAGTAATACCAGACCTTTACGGCTTGCGCGCAATCAGCACCGCGCGTTTAGGCGCAGGATAACCTTCAACTGTCTTACTCGGATCATGTGGGTCGAGGAAATCGGACAGAGATTCGGTAACCATCCATTCAGTGCGTCGCTGCTCTTCAGTAGTGGTAACGCACACATCCACAATGCGGATATCTACAAAACCACACTTCTTCAGCCAGTTTTTCAGCGCCAGCGCGGAAGGGATGAAATAGACATTACGCATTTGCGCGTAACGATCGCCTGGTACCAGCACCGTGTTCTCATCGCCATCAATAACCAGCGTTTCCAGCACCAGTTCACCCTCATTCACCAGTTGATCTTTCAACTGCCAGAGATGCTCCAGCGGCGAACGGCGATGGTAAAGCACGCCCATCGAAAAGACGGTATCAAAGGCTTTCAGTGCCGGAAGCTGTTCAATACCTAACGGTAACAAATGTGCGCGCTGATCGTTACCCAGTAGTTTACGCACCGCTTCAAACTGGCACAGAAACAGTTGCGTAGGGTCGATCCCCACCGCGAGGTGCGCGCCTGCGCCAATCATGCGCCACATGTGATAACCGCTGCCGCAGCCGACATCCAGAATGGTGCGTCCGGTTAAATCAGAAAGATGGGGCAGAACACGATCCCATTTCCAGTCGGAACGCCATTCGGTATCGATGTTGACGCCATACAGTGAGAACGGCCCTTTGCGCCATGGCATCAGGTTCCGCATAAGCGTTTCAATGCGTTTAATTTGCCCGGTGCTCAGTGGCTCTTCGCTTTCGGCGGTTACGCTATGCAATAAATCCAGACGATACGGTTTAATTTCAGGCAGAAATTCCACCGTGTTGGACCACTGCTTAAACAGCCCGTGCTGCTGCTCGCGCTGCCAGTTAGCAATCTGCGCGGGCAGCGTTTCGAGCCAGTGTGAAAGATGATTTTTGGCAATCAGAGAATAAAAGTTACCAAAGTCGATCATGCAGCGTCCTCTGCCTTTAATGCCACCAGTGAACCAAAGTTAAAGCACTGGAACCACAGCTCGCTATGCTCAAAACCGGCTTTATGCAGGCGTGCTTTATGGGTTTCCACGGAATCGGTCAGCATCACGTTTTCCAGCATGCTGCGCTTCTGGCTGATCTCCAGTTCGCTGTAACCGTTGGCACGTTTAAAGTCGTGGTGCATGTTGAACAACAGTTCACCAACTTTGGCATCTTCGAAACTGAATTTTTCCGAAAGCACCAGCGCGCCGCCCGGGTTCAGTCCTTGATAAATTTTATCCAGTAATGCCTGGCGCTCGGAAGGTTCCAGGAATTGCAGGGTAAAATTCAGCACCACCATCGATGCGTTTTCAATGGCGATATCGCGAATATCACCTTCAATGACGTCTACTGGCGTAGGGGCTTTATAGGCGTTAATATGACGACGGCAGCGTTCAATCATCGCCGGGGAGTTGTCGATGGCAATAATTTTGCAATTATCATGATGAATGTTGCGACGCACCGAGAGCGTCGCCGCGCCCAGAGAACAACCCAGATCGTAAACCTGCGTACCAGGTTGAACGAAGCGCTCGGCTAACATACCAATCATGGAAATAATATTGGAATAGCCGGGAACGGAACGCTGGATCATATCCGGGAAGACTTCAGCTACCCGTTCATCAAAGGTCCAGTCGCCCAGTCTGGCGATAGGGGCAGAAAATAGCGTGTCGCGGTGAGACATAACGTAAAAATCCGGGAAAAAGAAAGTGGCGTATTGTGCGCTAACGCAGGGAGAAAACCAACTCCCAGGGCATATACCAAAGATTCGCCAGCACCATCAGCAACAGCGCACACCAGGTGGCGCTCATGCCGGAACGTCGCCAGCGAAACAGACGGTGATGAAAACCGTAATAATGCATCAGACGACCAGCAAGCAAAACGATGCCGCAAATATGCACCATCCAGGTTTCTGCGCCATTCATTTCCATAAACAGCATCAGCACAATCGCGATGGGAATATATTCCACCGCGTTACCATGAATGCGAATAGCGCTTTGCAGTTCGCTAAAACCACCGTCACCATAGGCAACGCGGTACTGCATTCGCAGGCGAACGACATCAAAAGAGAACTTCATTAATAACAACGCACTTAAAACGGCATATAGCGCGCTTACCATACAAACTCCCTTTAAAATGGCCGATGGCACCTGTCTATGATAGGTGGCAAATTCAGAAAAGAGAAGATTGCTGTGGAATAGCCGGAACTGCTCCGATCTCTGGAAGCGTTTTACGTAAGTCTTCCCACAGGGTATGTACCAGTTCCGGGGCCTGGGCAATATCTGGCGTATGTAAAAAAAGATAAGGCGTAGTGGTCTGATGCCACTGCGCTAATTTTTGTAACCAGACCTGAAATAATTCCCGGTTTTGCGTCATATCATCACTACCGATAAAACGGATCAGCGGATTTGTCGCCGTCAGTACAGCATGTACCGGAACTTTAGGTTTTTTTCGTTGAGCGTCGCGAATAGCTTCACTGTGTGGACGTGATGCATGAACCGGGCGGCTGTCTAAAATCACCCGATTAACGCCGCGCTGATGTAAACCGCGATTAAGCGTTTGTTCCTCTTCCCCTTTGGCGAAAAACTGTGGATGGCGGACTTCCACACCATAATTAAATTCGCCAGGGAGAGAATCGAGAAAATGCCAAAGCGCAGGCAGCTCCCGTGGGCCGAATGTGGCAGGCAGTTGCAGCCAGTATTGCCCAATGCGCGGAGCCAACGGTGACATGCGGGTCAAAAATTCAGTCACTAAATCATCGCAATGTCGTAATGCTGCCTGATGCGAAATGGTCGCCGGAAACTTAAAACAGAAGCGGAAGTCATCTGTGGTCTGTTCACGCCAGCGCAGGACAACCTCGGGTTTCGGCAGGGCGTAAAGCGTGGTGTTGCCCTCCACGCAGTTAACATGACGGGTATTGAAGGCTAACCCACTGATTTTAATAAGTCTCTTGTGTCACTTTGGTGACCATGGGACATAATCTGCCAGCTTCTGATTCAGCATTGCGATCTGTTCTGCATTACTGTCAGTCATCCATGCTCCGTATACATTGAACACCATCTGGGCACTTGCATGGCCCATCTGGCTGGCAATGAAGCTTGGGTTTGCTCCGGCAGATAATGACCAGCACGCATAAGTGTGTCGTGACTGGTATGCTTTCCGGTGCCTGATGCCCGCACGCTTAATGGCTGTTTCCCATGAGTCGCCAATGGAATCTACCTTGTAGATAAAACCTACCTGTTTGCTTTTTCTAACCACCTGGGGGTTAAATACGAAAGTACATTCATGATTCACTGAACGTCCATATTCACGTAGTTGAACCTTGATGTGGTGCTGCTTACCCAGTCTTGTCATTTCAGCCTGATTTTTCAGGACACTGATAGCGGGCTGGATAAGATGCACAACCCTGTTTGTACTTGCTTCAGTTTTAGGTAGAGTGAACTCACCGAGTTTCGTATAATTGCGCCTGATAGTAATAGTTCCTGCTTTCATATCGATATCTTCCCAGGCCAGGGAGACCAGTTCACCGTGACGCATTCCTGTGTACACAGCCAATGACCACAGGTTTTTCGTCTGCTGATGTCGGCAAGCATCTATCAGGCGAATAAATTCGTCACGAGTTAACGGATCTGGCTCTGCCCTGGCTCTTTTAAGAGGCTTAATTCCCTGGAAGGGATTTGCTTCTAAGTAACCGTGATCTGCAGCAAACTGAAACATTCCAGCGATTGTCGTCATGTAATAATTTACAGTAACGACGCTCCGTCCTTTTGCTGCTGCTTTGTTTTTCGTTGAATTCTGATACCCGGTCAGCAAATCTTTCCTGATATACAGCAATTCCTCTTTGGTTACCGATGACACCAGTCTGCCGCCTCCAATTTTCGGAACCATCGTTCTTGCAACGGATTCATAGCGATTGAATGCATTTGCAGAGATTTCCATTCGTTTCAGATCCAGCCACTTTTCTTCAAGTTCCTTCAC
>NZ_JBQZXE010000112.1:0-11933 GCF_053555855.1 Shigella sp. SIG3 | reverse complement strand
CGCCGATGGGCAATGGCTGGTTTTTTCGGATATGACCAATAATGCCAGCGGTGGGGCCGTATTTTTGCAACAAGGAGCGGAATTTTCACTATTACCAGAAAATGAAACTGGAATGACTCTGTTTGCCAATAACACCGTTACAGGAGAATATAATAACGGCGGGGCCATATTTGCTAAAGAAAACTCAACGCTGAATCTTACTGATGTTATTTTTTCCGGTAACGTCGCAGGCGGCTATAGTGGCGCAATCTATTCTTCTGGTACTAATGATACTGGTGCCGTCGATTTACGTGTCACTAACGCCATGTTTCGCAATAATATCGCTAATGATGGCAAAGGTGGCGCAATTTATACCATTAATAATGACGTCTATTTAAGTGATGATGTTTTTAACAATAACCAGGCATATACATCAACAAGTTACAGTGATGGCGATGGCGGGGCAATCGATGTTACCGATAATAATAGCGACAGCAAGCATCCTTCAGGTTATACGATAATAAATAACACCGCCTTTACAAATAACACAGCCGAAGGTTATGGCGGGGCGATATATACCAATAGCGTGAGGGCTCCCTATCTTATTGATATTTCTGTTGATGACAGCTACAGCCAGAACGGCGGCGTGTTAGTCGATGAGAACAATAGCGCAGCAGGCTATGGAGATGGTCCTTCCACTGCGGCGGGTGGCTTTATGTATCTCGGCTTAAGTGAAGTTACCTTTGATATTGCCGACGGAAAAACGCTGGTTATCGGCAATACAGAGAATGACGGAGCTGTTGACTCTATTGCTGGTACCGGGTTAATCACCAAAACAGGTTCCGGCGATCTGGTACTTAATGCAGATAACAATGACTTTACTGGTGAGATGCAGATTGAAAACGGTGAAGTTACCCTGGGTCGCAGCAACTCCCTGATGAATGTCGGCGATACGCATTGCCAGGACGATCCGCAAGACTGCTACGGTCTGACGATAGGGAGTATTGATCAGTATCAGAATCAGGCTGAGCTAAACGTTGGCTCGACCCAACAAACTTTTGTGCACGCATTGACGGGCTTTCAGAATGGCACTTTAAATATCGATGCTGGTGGCAACGTTACTGTTAATCAGGGCAGTTTTGCTGGCATCATCGAAGGTGCTGGTCAGCTCACCATTGCGCAAAACGGCAGCTACGTGCTGGCAGGGGCGCAGTCGATGGCGCTAACCGGCGATATAGTCGTTGATGATGGTGCGGTGCTTTCGCTGGAAGGCGACGCGGCAGATCTTACCGCTCTCCAGGACGATCCGCAGTCGATCGTGTTAAACGGCGGTGTGCTCGATCTCTCTGATTTCTCCACTTGGCAGAGCGGCACATCATACAATGATGGCCTTGAAGTCAGTGGCAGCAGCGGAACGGTTATCGGCAGTCAGGATGTGGTAGATCTTGCAGGTGGCGACAATTTGCATATCGGCGGTGACGGGAAAGATGGCGTCTACGTGGTGGTCGATGCGAGCGACGGGCAGGTAAGTCTGGCAAACAATAATAGTTATTTGGGCACAACACAAATCGCCTCCGGTACGCTGATGGTGAGCGACAACTCGCAGCTTGGAGATACCCACTATAACCGCCAGGTTATCTTTACCGATAAGTAACAAGAAAGCGTGATGGAGATTACTGCCAATGTCGATACTCGCTCTACGACGACTGAGCATGGGCGTGATATTGAAATGCGCGCCGACGGTGAAGTGGCAGTTGATGCGGGGGTAGACACGCAGTGGGGCGCACTGATGGCTGACAGCAGCGGGCAGCATCAGGATGAGGGTAGCACATTTACTAAAACGGGGGCGGGTACGCTGGAGCTGACCGCCAGCGGTACAACGCAGTCGGCGGTACGTGTCGAAGAAGGCACCCTGAAAGGCGATGTTGCGGATATCTTTCCTTATGCTTCGTCACTGTGGGTTGGTGATGGGGCAACGTTCGTTACTGGCGCGGATCAGGATATTCAGTCAATTGATGCTACTTCCAGCGGCACTATCGACATCAGCGATGGTACGGTTTTGCGTCTGACCGGGCAGGATACTTCCGTCGCCCTTAATGCCTCACTATTTAACGGCGATGGGACGCTGGTAAATGCTACCGATGGCGTGACGTTGACAGGCGAGCTTAATACCAACCTTGAAACTGACAGCCTGACCTATCTTGCTGACGTGACGGTTAATGGTGATCTGACCAATACGTCCGGTGCGGTTAGCCTGCAAAATGGCGTCGCTGGCGATACGCTGACGGTAAACGGTGATTATACCGGCGGCGGTACGCTACTATTCGACAGCGAATTAAACGGCGATGACTCGGTAAGCGATCAATTGGTGATGAACGGTAATACTGCTGGCAACACAACTGTGGTGGTTAACTCCATTACAGGGATTGGTGAGCCGACATCGACAGGCATTAAAGTGGTTGATTTCGCAGCTGATCCCACGCAGTTTCAAAACAATGCACAGTTCAGTCTGGCTGGCAGTGGCTACGTCAACATGGGAGCGTATGACTACACGCTAGTGGAAGATAACAACGACTGGTATCTGCGATCGCAAGAAGTAACGCCGCCATCGCCACCTGAGCCAGACCCGACTCCCGATCCTGATCCCACGCCGGATCCTGACCCAACCCCCGACCCGGCCCCTACGCCTGCTTACCAGCCGGTGCTGAATGCCAAAGTTGGCGGTTATCTCAATAACCTGCGGGCGGCAAATCAGGCGTTTATGATGGAGCGACGCGATCACGCTGGTGGCGATGGTCAGACGCTGAATTTACGTGTTATCGGCGGACGTTATCATTACACGGCGGCAGGGCAACTGGCTCAGCAGGAAGACACTTCTACGGTGCTGCTTAGCGGCGGCTTGTTTAGCGGGTGCTGGGGCACGGATGGCGAGTGGATGCTTGGGGCGGTTGGTGGCTACAGTGATAATCAGGGCGACAGCCGCTCGAATATGACCGGAACTCGCGCCGATAACCAGAACCACGGTTATGCCGTTGGGCTGACCTCAAGCTGGTATCAGCACGGTAATCAGAAGCAGGGGGCCTGGCTGGATAGCTGGCTGCAATACGCGTGGTTTAACAATGATGTTTCCGAACATGAAGATGGCGTGGATCGTTACCATTCGTCGGGGATTATCGCCTCGCTGGAAGCCGGGTATCAGTGGTTACCGGGGCGTGGTGTGGTGATTGAACCGCAGGCGCAGGTGATTTATCAGGGCGTGCAGCAGGATGATTTTACCGCCGCTAACCATGCGCGCGTGTCACAATCGCAGGGGGATGATATTCAGACGCGGCTGGGTTTACACAGCGAATGGCGTACCGCGGTTGGTGTCACACCAACATTAGATCTGAATTATTATCACGATCCCCATGCGACGGAAATTGAAGAAGATGGCAGCACTATCAGTGACGATGCGGTGAAGCTACGGGGTGAAATAAAAGTGGGAGTCACGGGCAATATCAGTCAGCGAGTGTCTCTGCGCGGCAGCGTGGCGTGGCAGAAAGGGAGTGATGATTTTGCCCAGACGGCAGGGTTTTTGTCGATGACGGTGAAATGGTAATCGCTGTCTGACCATCACAATTGCCGGATGCGGCGTAAACGCCTTATCTGGCCTACGGAGAGCATTTGTAGGCCTGATAAGACGCTGCAAGCGTCGCATCAGGCATTGGCGCGGCCAAACATCAACCTCACTTATTCTGCGTGTGCAGCATATAGTTCACATCCACGCCGGGGCCGAGCTTAAAGGAATTAGTGATCGGGTTGTAATGTAGCCCGGTTATATGTCGCTCTTTTAAACTGGTCTGATCCACCCAGCCAAGCAGCTCTGCCGGTTTAATAAACTTCTTCACATCATGCGTACCTTTGGGCACCATGCGCAAAATATATTCCGCGCCAACCACCGCCATCAGCCATGACTTGCCGTTGCGGTTAAGCGTCGAGAAAAAGACATCGCCGCCTGGTTTCACCAGTTGCGCACAGGCTCTGACCACTGACTGCGGATCGGGTACGTGCTCCAGCATCTCCATGCAGGTCACCACATCATACTGCCCGGCATGTTTTGCCGCGTGCTCTTCCACGGTTTCCTGCACGTAATCCACCTGAATGCCGCTTTCCAGCGCGTGCAGCTTTGCCACCTGCAATGGCTCAAAGCCCATATCCAGACCGGTCACCGTCGCGCCTTCGCGCGCCATACTCTCGGCCAGAATGCCGCCGCCACAACCGACATCGAGCACCTTTTTGCCAAATAAACCGCCAGCACGCTCGGCAATATAGCCCAGACGCAGCGGGTTAATGCGGTGCAACGGTTTGAACTCACCTTCAAGATCCCACCAGCGGGAGGCGACGGCTTCAAATTTAGCGATCTCTTCATGGTCTACGTTATGGTTTTCCGGCGATTTTTCGGCATTCATTGGCACTTCTACTCCGTAATTGGCAAGACAAACGAGTATATCAGGCATTGGATGTGAATAAAGCGTATAGGTTTACCTCAAACTGCGCGGCTGTGTTATAATTTGCGACCTTTGAATCCGGGATACAGTAGAGGGATAGCGGTTAGATGAGCGACCTTGCGAGAGAAATTACACCGGTCAACATTGAGGAAGAGCTAAAGAGCTCCTATCTGGATTATGCGATGTCGGTCATTGTTGGCCGTGCGCTGCCAGATGTCCGAGATGGCCTGAAGCCGGTACACCGTCGCGTACTTTACGCCATGAACGTACTAGGCAATGACTGGAACAAAGCCTATAAAAAATCTGCCCGTGTCGTTGGTGACGTAATCGGTAAATACCATCCCCATGGTGACTTGGCGGTTTATGACACGATCGTCCGTATGGCGCAGCCATTCTCGCTGCGTTACATGCTGGTAGACGGTCAGGGTAACTTCGGTTCCATCGACGGCGACTCTGCGGCGGCAATGCGTTATACGGAAATCCGTCTGGCGAAAATTGCCCATGAACTGATGGCCGATCTCGAAAAAGAGACGGTCGATTTCGTTGATAACTATGACGGCACGGAAAAAATTCCCGACGTCATGCCAACCAAAATTCCTAACCTGCTGGTGAACGGTTCTTCCGGTATCGCCGTAGGTATGGCAACCAACATCCCGCCGCACAACCTGACGGAAGTCATCAACGGTTGTCTGGCGTATATCGATGATGAAGACATCAGCATTGAAGGGCTGATGGAACACATCCCGGGGCCGGACTTCCCGACGGCGGCAATCATTAACGGTCGTCGCGGTATTGAAGAAGCTTACCGTACCGGTCGCGGCAAGGTATATATCCGCGCCCGTGCTGAAGTGGAAGTTGACGCCAAAACCGGACGTGAAACCATTATCGTCCACGAAATTCCGTATCAGGTAAACAAAGCGCGCCTGATCGAGAAGATTGCGGAACTGGTAAAAGAAAAACGCGTGGAAGGCATCAGCGCGCTGCGTGACGAGTCTGACAAAGACGGTATGCGCATCGTGATTGAAGTGAAACGCGATGCGGTCGGTGAAGTTGTGCTCAACAACCTCTACTCCCAGACCCAGTTGCAGGTTTCTTTCGGTATCAACATGGTGGCATTGCACCATGGTCAGCCGAAGATCATGAACCTGAAAGACATCATCGCGGCGTTTGTTCGTCACCGCCGTGAAGTGGTGACCCGTCGTACTATTTTCGAACTGCGTAAAGCTCGCGATCGTGCTCATATCCTTGAAGCATTAGCCGTGGCGCTGGCGAACATTGACCCGATCATCGAACTGATCCGTCATGCGCCGACGCCTGCAGAAGCGAAAACTGCGCTGGTTGCTAATCCGTGGCAGCTGGGCAACGTTGCCGCCATGTTGGAACGTGCTGGCGACGATGCTGCGCGTCCGGAATGGCTGGAGCCAGAGTTCGGCGTGCGTGATGGTCTGTACTACCTGACCGAACAGCAAGCTCAGGCGATTCTGGATCTGCGTTTGCAGAAACTGACCGGCCTTGAGCACGAAAAACTGCTCGACGAATACAAAGAGCTGCTGGATCAGATCGCGGAACTGTTGCGTATTCTTGGTAGCGCCGATCGTCTGATGGAAGTGATCCGCGAAGAGCTGGAGCTGGTTCGTGAACAGTTCGGTGACAAACGTCGTACTGAAATCACCGCCAACAGCGCAGACATCAACCTGGAAGATCTGATCACCCAGGAAGATGTGGTCGTGACGCTCTCTCACCAGGGCTACGTTAAATATCAGCCGCTTTCTGAATACGAAGCGCAGCGTCGTGGCGGGAAAGGTAAATCTGCCGCACGTATTAAAGAAGAAGACTTTATCGACCGACTGCTGGTGGCGAACACGCACGACCATATTCTGTGCTTCTCCAGCCGTGGTCGCGTCTATTCGATGAAAGTTTACCAGTTGCCGGAAGCCACTCGTGGCGCGCGCGGTCGTCCGATCGTCAACCTGCTACCGCTGGAACAGGACGAACGTATCACCGCGATCCTGCCGGTGACCGAGTTTGAAGAAGGCGTGAAAGTCTTCATGGCGACCGCTAACGGTACTGTGAAGAAAACCGTCCTCACCGAATTCAACCGTCTGCGTACCGCCGGTAAAGTGGCGATCAAACTGGTTGACGGCGATGAGCTGATCGGCGTTGATCTGACCAGTGGCGAAGATGAAGTAATGCTGTTCTCCGCCGAAGGTAAAGTGGTGCGCTTTAAAGAGTCTTCTGTCCGTGCGATGGGCTGCAATACCACTGGTGTGCGCGGTATTCGCTTAGGTGAAGGCGATAAAGTCGTCTCTCTGATCGTGCCTCGTGGCGATGGCGCAATCCTCACCGCAACGCAAAACGGTTACGGTAAACGTACTGCAGTGGCGGAATACCCAACCAAGTCGCGTGCGACGAAAGGGGTTATCTCCATCAAGGTTACCGAACGTAACGGTTTAGTGGTTGGCGCGGTGCAGGTAGATGACTGCGACCAGATCATGATGATCACCGATGCCGGTACGCTGGTACGTACTCGCGTTTCAGAAATCAGCATCGTGGGCCGTAACACCCAGGGCGTGATCCTCATCCGTACTGCGGAAGATGAAAACGTAGTGGGTCTGCAGCGTGTTGCTGAACCGGTTGACGAGGAAGATCTGGATACCATCGACGGCAGTGCCGCGGAAGGGGATGATGAAATTGCTCCGGAAGTGGACGTTGACGACGAGCCAGAAGAAGAATAATTTTACTTCTTCATGCCAAAAGGGAGCTATCTCCCTTGTTTGAATTGAAAAGTCCAGGCTGCAAAGTCTGGGCTTTTGTCGTATTAGGGCGCGGTAAAGTTTGGCTGTGCCCGTAAAAAATGGCTGGCTATACACAAGGAATGTGGCAATGAGTGGTGAAAAAAAGGCGAAAGGCTGGCGGTTCTATGGTCTTGTAGGTTTTGGCGCAATAGCACTGCTTTCCGCTGGCGTCTGGGCGTTGCAATATGCTGGCAGTGGGCCAGAAAAAACGTTGTCGCCGCTGGTGGTGCACAACAATCTGCAAATCGATCTCAATGAGCCGGACCTCTTTCTAGACAGCGACTCTCTGAGCCAGCTTCCCAAAGATCTCCTCACCATTCCGTTTCTCCACGATGTTCTGAGCGAGGATTTCGTTTTCTATTATCAGAATCATGCAGATCGTCTGGGCATTGAAGGCAGCATTCGCCGCATTGTCTATGAACACGATCTCACGCTGAAAGATAAGCTCTTTTCGTCACTCTTAGATCAGCCCGCGCAGGCGGCGCTATGGCACGATAAACAAGGCCATCTTTCACATTACATGGTGCTGATCCAGCGCAGTGGTTTAAGCAAACTGCTGGAGCCATTGTTGTTTGCCGCTACCAGCGACAGCCAGTTAAGCAAAACGGAAATCAGTAGCATCAAGATAAATAGTGAAACTATTCCTGTTTATCAGTTGCGCTATAACGGCAATAACGCCCTGATGTTCGCGACATATCAGGACAAGATGCTGGTGTTTTCCAGTACGGATATGTTGTTTAAAGATGATCAGCAGGATACCGAAGCCACGGCGATCGCAAGTGATTTGTTGAGCGGTAAAAAACGCTGGCAAGCCAGCTTTGGCCTGGAAGAGCGTACAGCCGAAAAAACGCCAGTACGCCTGCGCATCGTGGCCAGCGCCAGGTTGCTGGGTTTTGGCTACCAGCGGTTAATGCCTTCTTTTGCTGGCGTACGCTTCGAAATGGGTAACGACGGCTGGCACAGTTTTGTGGCGTTAAATGATGAATCCGCCAGCGTAGATGCCAGTTTCGATTTTACGCCGGTCTGGAACAGTATGCCTGCCGGAGCCAGCTTCTGTGTGGCGGTGCCGTATTCACACGGTATTGCCGAAGAGATGCTTTCGCACATCAGCCAGGAAAACGACAAGCTGAATGGGGCGTTAGACGGTGCCGTGGGGCTGTGCTGGTATGAAGACTCAAAATTGCAAACCCCGCTGTTTGTCGGTCAGTTTGATGGCACTGCCGAACAGGCGCAATTGCCAGGGAAACTGTTTACGCAAAATATTGGTGCGCACGAAAGCAAAGCGCCAGAAGGTGTTTTGCCGGTAAGCCAGACTCAGCAGGGCGAAGCGCAAATCTGGTGTCGCGAAGTGAGTTCCCGATACGGTCAGTATCCGAAAGCGCAGGCGGCGCAACCCGATCAATTAATGTCGGATTATTTTTTCCGTGTGTCGCTGGCGATGCAAAACAAAACGCTGCTTTTCTCCCTCGATGACACGCTGGTTAATAACGCCCTGCAAACACTGAATAAAACCCGCCCGGCAATGGTGGATGTAATACCCACTGATGGCATCGTTCCGCTCTATATCAATCCACAAGGCGTGGCGAAACTGCTGCGTAACGAAACGTTGACCAGTCTGCCGAAGAATCTCGAACCGGTTTTTTATAACGCCGCACAAACTTTATTAATGCCGAAGCTGGACGCTTTATCTCAACAACCGCGTTATGTCATGAAGCTGGCCCAGATGGAACCCGGTGTCGCCTGGCAGTGGCTACCCATAACCTGGCAGCCGCTATGAGACACGGGCTGCTGGCGCTGATTTGCTGGCTGTGTTGTGTTGTTGCCCATAGCGAAATGCTGAATGTCGAACAATCCAGGCTGTTTCGCGCCTGGTTTGTACGCATTGCACAAGAACAGCTCCGCCAGGGGCCAAGTCCACGCTGGTATCAGCAGGATTGTGCGGGCCTGGTGCGATTTGCGGCGAACGAGACGCTGAAAGTTCACGACAGTAAATGGCTAAAAAGTAACGGTTTATCTAGCCAGTATTTGCCGCCAGAGATGACGCTAACACCTGAACAGCGTCAACTGGCGCAAAACTGGAATCAGGGGAGCGGGAAAAACGGCCCCTACGTGACCGCGATTAATTTGATTCAGTACAACAGCCAGTTTATTGGCCAAGACATAAACCAGGCGCTGCCTGGCGATATGATTTTTTTCGATCAGGGCGATGCCCAGCACTTAATGGTCTGGATGGGGCGTTACGTCATCAACCACACCGGAAGCGCCACGAAAACTGACAACGGAATGCGCGCAGTCAGTCTGCAACAACTTATGACATGGAAGGACACCCGATGGATACCCAACGATTCCAATCCCAATTTCATTGGCATTTATCGTTTAAATTTTCTGGCGCGATAGCAGCGTGCTTGTCCCTGTCTCTTGTGGGAACAGGGCTTGCTAAAGCTGATGATTCGCTTCCTTCCAGTAACTATGCGCCGCCCGCCGGGGGAACATTCTTTTTGCTTGCTGACAGCAGTTTTAGCAGCAGTGAAGAGGCGAAAGTGCGACTGGAAGCGCCGGGGCGTGATTATCGGCGTTATCAGATGGAAGAGTACGGCGGCGTGGACGTTCGCCTGTATCGTATTCCTGACCCGATGGCATTTTTGCGCCAGCAGAAAAACCTGCATCGCATTGTGGTGCAACCGCAATATCTGGGCGACGGGCTGAACAATACGCTGACCTAGCTGTGGGATAACTGGTACGGCAAATCTCGCCGCGTGATGCAGCGTACTTTCTCTTCTCAGTCACGGCAGAATGTGACTCAGGCATTACCCGAATTACATCTCGGCAATGCCATTATTAAACCTTCCCGTTATGTACAGAACAACCAGTTTTCCCCGCTGAAAAAATATCCCTTGGTGGAACAGTTCCGTTATCCACTATGGCAGGCTAAACCGGTCGAGCCGCAGCAAGGGATAAAACTGGAAGGCGCATCCAGCAATTTCATCTCGCCGCAGCCGGGTAATATTTATATTCCTCTCGGCCAACAAGAGCCGGGGCTGTACCTCGTCGAGGCGATGGTAGGTGGGTATCGGGCGACGACGGTGGTGTTTGTTTCCGATACCGTGGCGCTTAGCAAAGTGTCAGGTAACGAGCTTCTGGTATGGACCGCGGGTAAAAAACAGGGTGAAGCGAAGCCCGGCTCAGAGATCTTGTGGACTGACGGTCTTGGCGTGATGACCCGCGGGGTGACCGATGACAGCGGTACTTTGCAGTTACAACATATATCGCCAGAACGTTCATACATTCTGGGTAAGGATGCTGAAGGCGGCGTTTTTGTCTCCGAGAACTTCTTCTACGAAAGCGAAATCTACAACACCCGCTTGTATATTTTTACCGATCGCCCGCTATATCGCGCAGGCGATCGTGTCGATGTTAAAGTGATGGGCCGCGAGTTCCGCGATCCGTTGCATTCATCCCCCATCGTCAGCGCCCCGGCGAAGCTTTCGGTGCTGGACGCTAACGGCAGTCTGTTGCAAACCGTCGATGTCACGCTGGATGCGCGCAATGGCGGGCAGGGAAGTTTCCGCCTGCCAGAAAATGCCGTTGCCGGAGGTTATGAGTTACGTCTTGCTTACCGCAATCAGGTCTATAGCAGCAGTTTTCGCGTGGCAAACTACATCAAGCCACATTTCGAGATTGGTTTAGCTCTCGACAAAAAAGAGTTCAAAACTGGCGAAGCGGTCAGCGGCAAACTGCAACTGCTCTACCCGGATGGCGAGCCGGTAAAAAATGCCCGCGTGCAGTTAAGTTTGCGCGCTCAGCAATTATCAATGGTCGGTAACGATTTGCGTTATGCCGGACGTTTCCCCGTGTCGCTGGAAGGCAGCGAAACGGTGTCCGACGCCAGCGGTTATGTGGCGTTAAATCTCCCCGCCGCCGATAAACCGAGCCGCTATTTGTTAACCGTCTCCGCCAGTGACGGCGCGGCGTATCGCGTCACCACCACCAAAGAGCTCCTCATTGAACGCGGCCTGGCGCATTACTCTTTAAGTACCGCCGCACAATACAGTAATAGCGGCGAGTCGGTTGTGTTCCGTTATGCCGCGCTGGAATCTTCAAAACAGGTTCCTGTTACGTATGAATGGTTGCGTCTCGAAGACCGCACGAGCCATAGCGGAGAGCTACCGTCAGGCGGCAAATCCTTTACCGTCAATTTCGCTAAACCTGGCAACTACAATCTGACATTACGCGATAAAGACGGCTTAATTCTCGCTGGGTTAAGTCATGCCGTCAGCGGTAAGGGCAGCACGGCGCATACTGGTACGGTAGATATCGTGGCGGATAAAACGCTGTACCAGCCAGGCGAAACCGCGAAGATGCTGATTACTTTCCCGGAGCCAATTGATGAAGCGTTATTGACGCTGGAACGCGATCGCGTGGAACAGCAGTCGCTGCTTTCGCATCCGGCAAACTGGCTAACGCTACAACGTTTAAACGATACCCTGTATGAAGCCCGGGTTCCAGTGAGCAATTCCTTTGCGCCTAACATCACTTTTTCGGTGCTGTATACCCGTAATGGTCAGTACAGTTTTCAGAACGCCGGGATCAAAGTTGCCGTTCCTCAGCTTGATATCCGGGTGAAAACGGACAAAACCCATTACCAGCCTGGTGAACTGGTCAATGTCGAATG
>NZ_JBQZXE010000111.1:0-12160 GCF_053555855.1 Shigella sp. SIG3 | reverse complement strand
GATTGTTAGTCTTTGCATGAGCAAGCGGACTGACACATTTCTCTTTGTTCTCATTCAGAAAATCTCATCAGTCGGCGTTCAGACCGGTGTTGTGCTTTATGGATACGTTACGCTCCTGATGACGTCATTTGACGTTCAACAGCATCACGGGGCCGCACGACATTTCACGTCAGTTAGTGCTATAGCTCAGGAACAAATTTTCCCAAATTGGGATATGCTCGCAAATTGCTGGTGATGTGGGGAGAATCTGGTTGAGTTCGGTAGAATTGATTTGGAGGCAGAACGCTTAAATCGTGGCGTCCTGAAACGAAAAACGGACCTCCGTGGAGGTCCGTTGATATGAATTTGGTGCCCGGACTCGGAATCGAACCAAGGACACGGGGATTTTCAATCCCCTGCTCTACCGACTGAGCTATCCGGGCAACGGGGCGCATTAAACCGTAATCTGCACATCTCGTCAACCTAATTTCAGTAAAAGCGATTCAACTGCTTAAGATTGCGGCAAATCGCTTCTTTTCTGTGTTTCTGTCAGGTCAATGCACCACCCTGGCGGCAGCGGGCGAAGCGCAGGATATCTTCCGCCAGCCGATGTGCAGTGTCGACATCCGCCTGGCTACGATTCACCAGCATTCGGCTTAAACAGCCTTCCAGCACCAGTTCCATCTGCTTTGCTACCATCGCCGGATCGTCAACTTCCAGCGTGGTTAACAGTTCGTGGGTGAAATCGTAGGCCGCGCTTTTTTGCTGATCGGCCAGTTGATGAATAGGGTGGCCAGGATCGGGATAAAACGTACAGGCAGCGATAAATAGACAGCCCGGATAGCGGTTGTTTTTAACGCACTCCGATAACGCCTGATAACGTGCCAGCAGCTTTTGTTCGGCGGTTTGCGTTTCGTCCAGCATCAGCTGACGACGCCAGACATCTATCTGTTGGCTAAGATAACGCAGCGCATCGTAGAGGATTGCCTCTTTGTCTGGCCAGAAGCGGCGTAGCTCGTCCAGTGGATAATCCACACGTTCAGCAACCATCTCCAGCGTGGTGTTGGCAATCCCTTGTAATTCTAATAATTTCAGGGCTTCTCCCAGTACATCTTCACGTTGCACGCTATTTTCCTCCGTCTTTCCCACTGCAAGTGTCGTTCACGGTTGGCGATCGCGCAAATGTGCGCTGAAGGTTTCAGCATCCATAAAGCCCGTGACGCGTGCTTGTGGATGCTCCTGGCCTTGTCCGTCAAAAAAGAGAATTGTCGGTAGGCCAAGGACATTAAGATGCTTTAACAGCGCCACATCTTGTGCGTCGTTGGCCGTGACGTTGGCCTGAAGTAAGACCGTGTCTGCTAACGCTTTTTGCACCTGCGGGTCGCTGAAGGTGTATTTCTCAAACTCTTTACAGGCGACGCACCAGTCGGCATAAAGATCTAACATCACCGGTTTGCCTTTGGCTTCAACGAGCGCCTGATTTAACTCATCTATCGTTTTGATTTGTGTAAAGTTGAGATGCGTCTGAGTTTGCGCGGTATGCGTCGCACCAAATGCCCAATCCTGAAGTGGGCGCACGCTAACCAATGCCGCTGCCAGCAGGATTATTTGCACCACGCGCATCCAGCCGCGTTTAGCCTGTAGGCTGGTGATAAAGGCCCAGCCAAAGAATGCGACACCCAGCGCCGACCACAAGCGTAATCCCCATACATCACCAATCACTCGCTCCAGCAGGAAGACCGGCAGTGCGAGGATCACAAAACCAAACGCGGTTTTGACTTGTTCCATCCACGGGCCGCTTTTCGGCAGCAAGCGGTTACCAAAGACGGTAATTAGCATCAGCGGCAGGCCCATGCCCAACGCATAGAGATAAAGCGTGCCGCCGCCCAGCCACATGTTCCCGCTTTGGGCGATATACAGCAGAATCGCGCTAAGCGGTGCGGTGGTGCATGGTGAACAGATCAGTCCGGCAATCGCCCCCATAACAAACACACCGCCAGGTGAGCCGCCCTGTTGGCGATTGCTCATCAACGTGAGACGTGTTTGCAGCGAAGAGGGGAGTTGTAGAGTAAACAAGCCAAACATTGACATCGCCAGCAAGGTAAAGACGATGGCGAGGCCAATGAGCACGTATGGGTGCTGTAGCGCCGCCTGGAACTGTAACCCTGCGGCGGCAACTACCAGACCCAGCGCCGTGTAAGTCAGTGCCATCCCCTGCACATAAATAAAGGTCAGCAACAATGCTCTGGCAGTGGAGAGCCGCTGTTTACCACCCAGCACGATGCCAGAAATCAGTGGGTACATTGGCAGCACGCATGGCGTAAAGGCGATACCAATACCGATCAACAACGCCCAGAGCGCGGAAAAGGGCAATTGCGCGGTGTGCTGCTCTTGCTGCGAAACAGACACAGGCTGTGACGCTGCGTTGTTGGCGACCACTTCGCTTAACGGAACGGTTTTGGTTTCTGGCGGATAACAGAAACCGGCATCAGCACAGCCCTGGTAGGTGACAGTTAACGTCGCTCCCGCACTCGCCTGGTTGATGGTTACGGGAAGCGTCAGCCGATCGCGGTAAATCTCGCTTTTGCCGTAAAACTCATCTTCATGCCAGACGCCTTGCGGCAGCTGCACGTCGGCAATTTTCGCGTGTTCCGGCGTAATGCGGATCTGTTTACGGTAGAGGTAGTAACCGTCTTTGATCTGCCAGGTCAGATTAAGGTCATGTTGGTTTTGCTGAAAATCAAAAGCAAAGGCTTGATCCGCGGGGACAAATTGTGAACGTCCCGGCGCGTCGAATAATCCGGCAAAAACGGAAGTGCTGCAAAGTAGCAGAATCAGCGTAAAGATGCGTTGAGCCATGAGAGGTAATCTGTGTCTCCGTGTGTAACAGGTAAAACCAGAAGTTCCGGGGTTTGATATGGATGATGAGACTTCAGGCATTCCAGCAGTGCCTGCTGGTGAGATACGGTAGTTTTTAAAATCATCTGCACTTCGTATTCTTGCTCCAGCTTACCTTCCCAGTAATAGAGAGAGGTAGCGCCGGGGATCAAGGTCGCGCAGGCCGCCAGTTTTTCCGCCAGCACTTTGGCGGCTAAATCCTGGGCTGTCGCTTCATCCGGTGCGGTACATAGCACCACGACAGACGCGGTATTCGAACTTTTTTCATCAAGCATAAACACCTCGCAAGAACAGATGGAACCGCAAGAGAGAGGTCACTATACAACGGACGGGGGAAGGATGTTAGTCGGCGGGAAAGAAAGCGGGGCGTGAACGCCCCGCGATTGATCATTACAGCATGAAGCTACCCAGCACGAAGCCGAAGCAAACGGCCAGGGCAACACCCAGAGTACCCGGGATGAAGAACGGATGGTTGAAGACGAATTTACCGATACGGGTAGTACCCGTGTCATCCATCTGTACCGCAGCAACCAGCGTCGGGTAGGTCGGCAGAATGAACAGACCAGACACCGCAGCGAAAGAAGCAACAGCGGTCAGCGGTGAAACGTTCAGTGCCAGAGCCATCGGCATCAGTGCTTTTGCGGTTGCAGCCTGAGAGTACAGCAGAGCAGAAGCAAAGAAGAAGATGACGGCCAGCAGCCACGGATGACCCTGAATCACTTCACCAGCGGTATCTTTGATCCAGTCGATGTTGTTGGAAACGAAAGTATCGCCCAGCCACGCAACACCCAGGATACAAATACAGGCGCTCATACCTGCTTTGAAGGTGCTGGAGTTGAGGATGTTGTCGGTATCGACTTTACAGATAACGGTGGTCAGAGTTGCAACGCTGAGCATGATGATCAGGATTGCGTTGGTGGTGTTCATCAGCGGTTTTTCAACCAGACCCATGCTTGGGCTGTTGATGATTGCATAGATAACCACGCCAACTACGCCCAGCAGGAACAGCCAGACGGACGTTTTTGCACCGGATTTGATTTCAATCTGCTTTTCACCGCGCAGTTCAACCAAGCCCTCTTCCAGACGCTTGCGATAAATCGGATCGTCAGAGAGTTTGGAGTTGAACAGCATAGTGACCAGGAAGGACATCACCAGAACCGCCAGCAGGGTGGACGGGATGACCACGGAGAGCAGATGGAGGTAGCTGATGCCATGACCTTCCATCACGGAAGACATGTAAACCACTGCCGCTGAGATTGGCGATGCGGTGATCGCAATCTGCGCGGATACCACTGCAGTAGAGAGCGGACGGCAAGGTTTAACGCCTTGTTCCTTCGCAACTTCAGCGATAACTGGCAGTGTCGCCAGAGAGATGTTGCCAGTACCAGCAAAGATAGTCAGGAAATAGGTCACGATCGGTGCGAGGATCGTGATGTATTTCGGGTTACGGCGCAGCAGCTTTTCTGTCTGATGAACCAGATAGTCCAGACCGCCAGCAACCTGCATGGCAGAAATAGCGGCGATAACCGCCATGATAATGGAAATGACATCGAACGGGATGTTACCGGGTTTAACGCCAATAGCGGCAAGAACCAGCACCCCCAATCCGCCTGCAAAACCAATACCTATTCCCCCCAATCTGGCGCCCAAGAAAATCGCCAGCAAAACTATGATGAGTTCTACAACTAGCATATTAGCCTTCCTTGTTTTTTAACAAGTTGATATTAGATTGTTATTTTTAAGTTACTGCTCACAAGAAAAAAGGCACGTCATCTGACGTGCCTTTTTTATTTGTACTACCCTGTACGATTACTGTTCGCTTTCATCAGTATAGCGTTTTGCTTTGTAAGCCGGGTGCATCAGATTCTGTACGGAGAAAATATCGTCAAGTTCCGCTTCAGTCAACAGACCGCGTTCCAGAACGACTTCACGTACACTCTTACCGGTTTCGGCACAGATTTTACCCACGATGTCACCGTTGTGGTGACCGATGAACGGGTTCAGGTAAGTAACGATACCGATAGAGTTGTAAACGTAACCTTCGCACACTTCTTTGTTAGCAGTGATGCCGTTAATGCATTTTTCCAGCAGGTTGTAGCAAGCGTTGGTCAGAATGTGAACGGATTCGAACATGGCCTGGCCAATGACCGGTTCCATAACGTTCAACTGCAGCTGACCTGCTTCTGCTGCCATGGTAACAGTGGTGTCGTTACCGATGACTTTGAAGCATACCTGGTTAACCACTTCCGGAACAACCGGGTTTACTTTAGCTGGCATGATGGAAGAGCCCGCCTGCAGTTCCGGCAGGTTGATCTCGTTCAGGCCGGCACGTGGACCAGAAGAGAGCAAGCGCAGGTCGTTACAGATTTTGGACATCTTCACAGCCAGGCGTTTCAGCGCGCCGTGAACCATAACATAAGCGCCGCAATCAGAGGTCGCTTCGATCAGGTCTTCAGCCGGTACGCATGGGAAGCCAGTGACTTCAGCCAGTTTTTTCACTGCCAGCGGAGAGTACTCTTTCGGCGTGTTCAGACCAGTACCGATTGCTGTTGCGCCAAGGTTAACTTCCAGCAGCAGTTCAGCGGTACGTTGGATGTTTTTCACTTCTTCTTTCAGCAGGATGCTGAAAGCGCGGAATTCCTGACCGAGGGTCATCGGTACTGCGTCCTGCAGCTGGGTACGACCCATTTTCAGGATGTCCTGGAATTCGACAGCCTTACGTTCAAAGCCTTCACGCAGTTGGTTAATCGCATCTACCAGCTTAATCAGGGAAGAGTAAACTGCGATACGGAAACCGGTCGGGTAGGCGTCGTTAGTGGACTGACATTTGTTAACATGGTCGTTCGGGTTCAGGTACTGATATTCACCTTTCTGGTGACCCATCAGTTCCAGACCGATATTGGCCAGCACTTCGTTGGTGTTCATGTTTACGGAAGTACCTGCGCCGCCCTGGTAGACGTCTACCGGGAACTGATCCATGCATTTTCCGTTGTTCAGGACTTCATCACATGCGGCAATGATGGCATTCGCTACACTTTTAGGAATGGTTTGCAGCTCTTTGTTTGCCATAGCTGCGGCTTTTTTAACCATTACCATACCGCGAACAAATTCAGGAATATCACTGATTTTGTTGTTGCTGATATAGAAGTTTTCAATCGCTCTCAGAGTGTGAACACCATAGTAGGCATCAGCTGGAACTTCCCTGGTACCCAACAGATCTTCTTCGATACGAATGTTGTTTGACATGTGAACCTTCTTTTTCAAGCTGCCAATGATTTGCTTTAAACACACAGAATATATGTGGTTTCGAATGTTTTTCGACCGACGATTATCCCCTGCATCGACCGAATACCCGAGATCATATGCTGCTTGAGGATTTCTACCGTAATCTGGATCACTTTAAGTGTCGGTTTTTACCCCTTAATTATTAATTTGTGAAATAGATCACCGCTTTGGGATTACTACCAAAAATAGTTGCGCAAACATCTTGAAATTTTGCTAATGACCACAATATAAGCTGAACGCGATTCGCAACCCATTCAGGTAGCCGGGTTTAACCGGCTGCTATTACAGGAGAAACCTTTGCGCTGGTTACCTTTTATTGCCATTTTCCTTTATGTCTATATTGAGATTTCAATCTTTATTCAGGTTGCCCATGTATTGGGGGTATTGCTGACCCTCGTGCTGGTTATATTCACGTCAGTTATCGGTATGTCACTGGTACGTAACCAGGGCTTTAAGAATTTCGTGCTGATGCAGCAAAAAATGGCGGCGGGTGAAAACCCTGCGGCGGAGATGATTAAAAGTGTTTCGCTGATTATTGCCGGTTTGCTGCTTTTATTACCGGGCTTTTTCACCGACTTCCTCGGTCTTCTGCTTTTATTGCCGCCGGTGCAAAAGCATCTGACAGTGAAGTTGATGCCACATTTGCGCTTTTCTCGCATGCCAGGCGGCGGTTTTAGCGCCGGGACCGGTGGCGGTAATACTTTTGATGGTGAGTATCAGCGAAAGGATGATGACCGCGACCGCCTTGATCATAAAGACGATCGCCAGGATTAATGTCGAAACGCCGGATTATGTGGTTATGCCATTTTCCGGCGTTTTTCGTTTTGGCAGAAACAGCCATAACCCCACCAGCATGATCAGCGCATAGAGACTTTTCCAGCCGACCATTGCCAGTAACAGAACGCATAACAGCCCGCCAACCACCGCCAGTAGTCGATAACGACCTTGCAATAATTTACAGCCTGCCAGCATGCATAACAGATAAATCATAATAAAGATGCCATTGGCATAAATAATAAGAGCCTCCAGATTGATCTCTAAGGCATGAATTACCAACGTGCTCACCACGCAGCAGCCAAGCACCGCATTGAGGGCATTATTCGGGATATGGCGAGAAGAGAGGCGTGCCAGGTAGTGGTCAGGATTATGTTGCGCCTGCGACCAGACCAGGCGGGCGAAGCTCTGTATATAAATGTTAAGACTGGCAAAGCAGGCCAGATAGCCAATTACGCAGGCAATCCATAACGCTCCTACACCGAACAACTGCACTACAATTTTTGGAAGCGATGCTGCCGCCGCCATTTGTTCACCATAGGCGTCGAAGTGTAAGACGACTACCGTACAGCCCCAGTAGACTAATCCTGCCAGCAGCAGACCAATCATCAAAGCACGAGGAAAATCACGCTCTGGATTTTTAAATTCCGAGGCAAGATGGGCAAATGCTTCCAGACCGACAAAACACCAGAACATCACTGATAACGCAGCAAATAACCCGGTAAGTTCGATATTTCCTGGCGCGGGGAAGGGGATACTCGCAGGTTTGATATCGCCCGCCCACCAGATAGCGACAATCAGTGCGACGATAAGTCCGGCAATAACGGTTTGTAGATTAGCACTGGAACTGGCACCGAGAGTACCGATATACCACACCAACGCCAGCGTACCGAGTTCTGCCAACAACAGTTGCCAGCTATGCCAGCCAAACATTGCCTGGCCGAATCCGGCGGCAATTTGTAGTGCGGCAGGCAAACCCACGGGAATGACCGATAAAAACAGCCAGCCGGTGACTCGCTCAAGCCGCGAACCAAACGCCATACCGACGAAGTGCGCGACGCCGCCTGCGCTGGGATAGTGGCGACCCAGAATCGCAAACACAATCGCAATCGGGAACACTAAGATAATCAAAACGGGCCACGCCCACAGGCTGTTATTGCCTGCTACCAGTGCAGCTAACGCAGGAACGGCAAACACGCCAGTGCCTAATAATGACGTCGATAGCAGGCCAATGCCCTGGGCCAGCCCCAGTTCTTGTTTGAGTCCACTCATGGGTTGATATCCGATTGCGCCCAAATTTTGGGCAACTGCGTAGATTTTCGATGGTAGCACAATCAGATTCGCTTATGACGGCGATGAAGAAATTGCGATGAAATGTGAGGTGAATCAGGGTTTTCACCCGATTTTGTGCTGTTCAGAATTTTTTTTCTTTTTCCCCCTTGAAGGGGCGAAGCCTCATCCCCATTTCTCTGGTCACCAGCCGGGAAACCACGTAAGCTCCGGCGTCACCCATAACAGATACGGACTTTCTCAAAGGAGAGTTATCAATGAATATTCGTCCATTGCATGATCGCGTGATCGTCAAGCGTAAAGAAGTTGAAACTAAATCTGCTGGCGGCATCGTTCTGACCGGCTCTGCAGCGGCTAAATCCACCCGCGGCGAAGTGCTGGCTGTCGGCAATGGCCGTATCCTTGAAAATGGCGAAGTGAAGCCGCTGGACGTGAAAGTTGGCGACATCGTTATTTTCAACGATGGCTACGGTGTGAAATCCGAGAAGATCGACAATGAAGAAGTGTTGATCATGTCCGAAAGCGACATTCTGGCAATTGTTGAAGCGTAATCCGCGCACGACACTGAACATACGAATTTAAGGAATAAAGATAATGGCAGCTAAAGACGTAAAATTCGGTAACGACGCTCGTGTGAAAATGCTGCGCGGCGTAAACGTACTGGCAGATGCAGTGAAAGTTACCCTCGGTCCAAAAGGCCGTAACGTAGTTCTGGATAAATCTTTCGGTGCACCGACCATCACCAAAGATGGTGTTTCCGTTGCTCGTGAAATCGAACTGGAAGACAAGTTCGAAAATATGGGTGCGCAGATGGTGAAAGAAGTTGCCTCCAAAGCGAACGACGCTGCAGGCGACGGTACCACCACTGCAACCGTACTGGCTCAGGCTATCATCACTGAAGGTCTGAAAGCTGTTGCTGCGGGCATGAACCCGATGGACCTGAAACGTGGTATCGACAAAGCGGTTACCGCTGCAGTTGAAGAACTGAAAGCGCTGTCCGTACCGTGCTCTGATTCTAAAGCGATTGCTCAGGTTGGTACCATCTCCGCTAACTCCGACGAAACCGTAGGTAAACTGATCGCTGAAGCGATGGACAAAGTCGGTAAAGAAGGCGTTATCACCGTTGAAGACGGTACCGGTCTGCAGGACGAACTGGACGTGGTTGAAGGTATGCAGTTCGACCGTGGCTACCTGTCTCCTTACTTCATCAACAAGCCGGAAACTGGCGCAGTAGAACTGGAAAGCCCGTTCATCCTGCTGGCTGACAAGAAAATCTCCAACATCCGCGAAATGCTGCCGGTTCTGGAAGCTGTTGCCAAAGCAGGCAAACCGCTGCTGATCATCGCTGAAGATGTTGAAGGCGAAGCGCTAGCAACTCTGGTTGTTAACACCATGCGTGGCATCGTGAAAGTTGCTGCGGTTAAAGCTCCGGGCTTCGGCGATCGTCGTAAAGCTATGCTGCAGGATATCGCAACCCTGACTGGCGGTACCGTAATCTCTGAAGAGATCGGTATGGAGCTGGAAAAAGCAACCCTGGAAGACCTGGGTCAGGCTAAACGTGTTGTGATCAACAAAGACACCACCACTATCATCGATGGCGTGGGTGAAGAAGCTGCAATCCAGGGCCGTGTTGCTCAGATCCGTCAGCAGATTGAAGAAGCAACTTCTGACTACGACCGTGAAAAACTGCAGGAGCGCGTAGCGAAACTGGCAGGCGGCGTTGCAGTTATCAAAGTAGGTGCTGCTACCGAAGTTGAAATGAAAGAGAAAAAAGCACGCGTTGAAGATGCCCTGCACGCGACCCGTGCTGCGGTAGAAGAAGGCGTGGTTGCTGGTGGTGGTGTTGCGCTGATCCGCGTAGCGTCTAAACTGGCTGACCTGCGTGGTCAGAACGAAGACCAGAACGTGGGTATCAAAGTTGCACTGCGTGCAATGGAAGCTCCGCTGCGTCAGATCGTCCTGAACTGCGGCGAAGAACCGTCTGTTGTTGCTAACACCGTTAAAGGCGGCGACGGCAACTACGGTTACAACGCAGCAACCGAAGAATACGGCAACATGATCGACATGGGTATCCTGGACCCAACCAAAGTAACCCGTTCTGCTCTGCAGTACGCAGCTTCTGTGGCTGGCCTGATGATCACCACCGAATGCATGGTTACCGACCTGCCGAAAAACGATGCAGCTGACTTAGGCGCTGCTGGCGGTATGGGCGGCATGGGTGGCATGGGCGGCATGATGTAATTGCCCTGCACTTCGCAGAAATAAACAAACCCCCGGGCAGAAATGTCTGGGGGTTTTTCTTTTGGTCATCTTTCTAGTATAAGATTCAGACACGGACGACGCGAGTGGCGTCCAGCTCATTGATTATGGGGAATAACATGCACGTAAAATACTTAGCAGGGATTGTCGGTGCCGCGCTACTGATGGCGGGTTGTAGCTCCAGCAACGAATTGAGTGCTGCCGGTCAGAGTGTACGCATTGTGGACGAGCAGCCAGGCGCAGAGTGCCAGCTGATTGGTACTGCGACAGGTAAGCAAAGCAACTGGCTTTCCGGGCAACACGGAGAAGAGGGCGGTTCTATGCGCGGCGCAGCAAACGATCTGCGCAACCAGGCGGCTGCAATGGGCGGTAACGTGATTTATGGCATCAGCAGCCCGTCGCAGGGAATGTTGTCCAGTTTTGTCCCGACGGATAGCCAGATTATCGGTCAGGTTTATAAGTGCCCGAACTGATGTGATCCAGAGGCTGGGTGACAAACGTATTATTGCCTGATGCGCTTCGCTTATCAGGCCTACAGCAGGCATTGCAACTGATTGAATGCTTGAGAATTTGTAGGCCGGATAAGGCGTTTACGCCGCATCCGGCATGACCAACGATCACGTTATCAGTCATTTCAGGCTGGATGGCTCCAGCCTCGCATTAGCAAAGATGAGATTATTTCGCCTGTGGTGCAGTTTTGCTGGTGGATTGTACACGTAAGTGATGCAGCGCGCGTAAGCATTGATCCTGGGTTAGCGGTTGGGCGTTATTCGCCGCTACGGTGCGAGCATAGACCTGACATGGCACACCCGCGAGTTTTTTCAGTCGTGGGCTGAAATCAAGCATTCGGCGAGTGATCGCCTCTATTTCTTTACCCGGCGTTGCTTCACGCGTTTTCACCACTGCGCCGCTAAATTGTTCTTTGCCACTTTCATCTTTAAAGCGGTAAAGCACCGCCAGATAATGGTCGAACAAGTTATGTTTCCATTCCGGTTGGGAATAGGTGTCATATTCCAGATTGCCATTGTCCTGGCAGTCAACGTCGTATAACGGCAGGAAATCTAACAGTGAGGTAATACGTAATGCCAGTTCACGCATTTCCGCATTATTAATTGCATGAATGATTGCTCGCGCCAGCATTTCAATCTGCAACTCATTGACGACTAACTCACATTTGCTACCGTCATGTAGCGTTAATACGAAGGTAAGATTTTCGCCTTGATTATCGGTAAGTTCCAGCGTGTTAACCCGACGATTAATATCGGCATTTTTAAGCTCATCAACCAGAATTTCTGGGATGTTTTCTGCCATTTTCTTAATGACTTTATCGCGAGCTTGCTCATACTGAAGGCGTGCAGCAGCATCCAGTTTATGCTTTTGATGCAGACGACTTTCCAGCGCAATCAGCAGGTCGCGCAGTTCCATGACAGACATAAAGAACAACGATTCTTTATTGCGAGGTTCTTTAATTTTCAGCGGCAGTGCAATGAAATTATTACTCTTGCGAATAACACCGGTATTAACACCCTTGATGCTTATGGCCATGTAGGTTCTCCCTAACCATTTCTCAATTAAATAATTAATTTTAATTTATAAGCCAGATAAATGGGCTTGGTAGTAATAGTTGTTAAAATAACATAAATAGCCGTGCTCACTCTATATAAACAGAAAAGAA
>NZ_JBQZXE010000110.1:0-12278 GCF_053555855.1 Shigella sp. SIG3 | reverse complement strand
CTTTTTCAGTCCACATGCGATTGAGGCAAGAGTTGCGCTACTGATGCCAACATCGCCAGTCGATTGCCATTTCAAAACCTTCATAGCCAAATCTGACATTTCTTGTCTCCAATAAAAAACCGCCATCAGGCGGCATGGTGTTCTTTCAGTTCCTCAATTCGAATATTGGTTACGTCTGCATGTGCTATCTGCGCCCATATCATCCAGTGGTTATAGCAGTCGTTGATGTCCTCTGCTTCGATAACCCTGTCGAATGGCTCTCCATTCCATTCACCTGTGACTCGGAAGTGCATTTATCATCTCCATAAAACAAAACCCGCCGTAGCGAGTTCAGATAAAAGAAATCCCCGCGAGTGCGAGGATTGTTAGTTGCTATCTGCTGCTTCCTTGGTCATTACCATATCCACCCAATTTCACCAGACATGATTCTCGCAATCACTATTATCACCAAAGTGATAATCACAACTTTAACTGGCGGCATCATTCACCATCCTGCTCCGGCGGTTCTAGCAGCGGCATCCAGTGGGTTACGTCATCCAAGATATTTCCTGATAAATATGTGAAAGCTCTATATTTTTTGTAATCAATTGGACTCATTACCCAGTTCCAATATGCTGCCACTATTTGACCTTGACTAAATGCCAGTAACATTTTGGTGTCTTCCGGCATTCGCTCACTACAGCTTATCCAACCATCCGGAGTTACCGGATAGTTGCGCATTGCGACCTTTAATGCCTCATAGAAGCAACCTTTCAGATTGTTGAACTGACGCCCATTTAGCGGGCCATGTTCAGTCAGCATGTTGTGTAATTTCCATGCCGCGTCGTTTACTTCGTTGGATGACAGGGGAGGCAACTTGTAAGTTTGGCTTACAGGTTCGGCACCATGAAGCATGGCGTCGCTCCGCTCTATGCCATCCAGCGCGATTCGTAGTGCCTGAATTGTGGTAGAGCTATCGTTTGGGGCTATTCCATATCGCTCGAATACAGCTAAATGGTTGCGCATAATCTCAGGCGTAAGCTCTTTGTAAGCATAAGCGAGAGGCTCTGATGCATTATCCGGCACAACCGACGCAGGCGCGGCAGCATAAACAGGAATAACGTCCGCTTGCTCTTTATTGCTTTCATCCGTTAAAGCCCAGAATAATTTCCCGGCCGGATGTTTGAAAATATAAGCAACTGGCTCTGCTTCCAGCGATGCCAGTGCAATTCGTGCCAGTTCTTCCGCTTCTTCTGCTGGCAGTACAACGTTGCTACCAGGTCCGTATGTTTCGCGCCACTGCTTGATTGTCAGTAGTCGCTCTTTGGTAATAGTGGTCATCTCACTCTCCTTTGATGCGAATACCAGTAGCGCGGATTGCATCGATGACTTCAGAAACTTTGTATGCCATTACCGTTTGGTAATCCTCGTGAAAATCTGTTCGATGAAGCATGCTGCTACGTTCCGGGAGCAGTATTTCCCGCTCCTCCAGTTCTGCTATGCGCTTCTCTGCGGATTCCAGCTTCTCGCGCATATCGTCAACGTACTCGACCAGAGAACCGCCAGCAGGAATTTCGCACTCCTCGACCAGTTGGAAGTAGATATCAGCTGCGGCCCGTGTGTTGCTATACCTAGCGTCGCCCATCTCACCTTCACGAAGAGCATCGCGTTCGGCGGTAAGATTGGCTATTTTGCTGTCTTTGCCTTCCAGCTCAACGCGCAGCTTCCCTACCGTAAGCGCAATATCCTCGTTCTCCTGGTCGCGGCGTTTGATGTATTGCTGGTTCCTTTCCCGTTCATCCAGTAGTGCCTGCGCTACTTCAGGGTTGAAAGCTGCGATATAACGAGCGTTGTTCTCTGCGTTGTTCTGTCCATCAAAGCCGGTCCATTTGATAACGTCTTCACATCGTTTATCACCAGGTGTATGCACCGCATATGTACCAGTACCAGACGAAATAAATGCGACCCATTCACCCTGTGTTGCCAGTTGCGCCGCTTTACGCAGTGCCTGGTAATTAATTTCGCTCACTGGTTGCCTCCTTTGCTGGGCTTTCTAACTTTTGAGTGGTTGTATCAAATTCAAACAACTTAACCACGTCATCAAACAGGACATAATCACCATCAGAATCTTCAGTCATGTCAGCGCCACAATCCTGACCGCATGAGTCACAACCACCCATATCAAGCTCGTATCGCTTCAGGTTTGCGATATTTGATAAATTCAGCGCCAGTACAGCCAGGTCATAAACCTCTTCGGCAGTGACATCGCTGCTCAGTCCCATTTCATGGCGATATATGATTTTTTCTACTCGTTGTTTTGTGATTGTCATTTTTGCTCGCCTCCCTGTTCTTCCAGAAAAATACGCATAGTCTCAAGCATCTCTTCGGTGTCATACGGTGACAACTTGTCACGCAGGATGTGTTCAATGCTGTTAATGAACTTGCGGATTGCTTTGCGTTCAATTTCAGCCAGAAAAGCATCGGTTGCCGGGGTTTCAGGTTTAATGGCTTCAAGCACGGCGCGAATGACATCGGTATCGTTCTCCACCCATGACCATTCGCTTGTATCATTCCAGTCGTGGTCTATGATAGCTGTTTCATTGAATGCCTCGACTGCCGTATCCGGGATTACTTCATGATTTAAAGCTGCCTTCAGCCCCGCATTCTCCGCCGCCAGCGCCGCGCACTTGGCCTCCGCTTCAGCAAATTTACGCACCAGATATTCAGCGTTTGTTTCGTTAACCTTTAAATCACTTGGGATGCATTTACCTTTCAGAAATCCATCCATCTCAATTAGTGTCATTTGTTTCATTTCTTCCCATTCCGCCACATTGCATTCAGATATTTGTTTTGATTTACTGACGGAAAAGAATTTCTTTTAAGCAATTCCTCTCTCGATGGCATTGGCTTTACGCGTTGGCGAATAATCATTTCTGCCGGAAGAATGCCGAGATTGTATGCAAGTCCTCTCATGGTAAATTCCTCAGTCATTACTGATAGCGCCATAGCGTGAGCGGTAATTACGCAGGCGCGGGTCAATTTCAGGGAAGTGGGTATATGTGGCTTTGCGGAATGGTCGGATTGATGTCTGGTAAATTCGCTCGCGCTCTTCTTTCTCTGCAAGCCATATGCAGTGGCGAAATTCCTTTTCCTCTTTCGTTTCCTGCGGTAGCGACATTATCCGGTCGTAGTTTTTCCTGAATTTATCCAGCACCTCCGATACGGAATTGCCGGAACAGCGGCGCGGGTCATCCGCACCATACTGAGGCGCTGGCATGATTTTCTCCTGATTAAATTGCGTGAATAGCGTGACGAGGGAAGGGGAGAGTTACTGGTGCAAAGGGTATATCGTCGTCAAAATCCATCGGAGGTTCGTTGTGTTGTGCTGGTGATGATTGCTGCTGTGGCTTCTGTGATTGCCTGCTGGCTGCTTGTTGTTTGCTGTCGCCAATGCCGCCAAGCATTTGCATCACGCCATTAATTCCGACATGAACCTCGGTTGTGTAACGGTCTTGCCCTGACTGGTCTTTCCACTTTCTGGTTCTCAGCATTCCCTCGAAATAAATCTGATCACCTTTTTTCACATACTGCCCCACGACCTCAGCCAGTTTCCCGGATACAGCAACACGATGCCATTCAGTCAATTCCTTTTGCTCGCCAGTATTTTTATCTCGCCATTGTTCTGACGTGGCTATTGTCAGGTTAGCGAACGCTGTTCCTGATGGTGAGTATCGAACTTCCGGGTCTTGTCCTACCCGACCAAGGATAATCACCTTATTTACGCCTCTGCTTGCCATTTATGCCGCCTGTTTTAGTTCGTTAACTCTGATGTTCATTACCTGAACGCATTTAGCCTGCGCTTCCTCGTTGCCAGCCATTAATTGCCAGTCACGCTGATAACGCTCGATGAGTTTTTTCTTGTCAGTTTCTGTTGACGCATAATCGCTGAAGTCTTTCAGGATTTGTTCGCAGTCAACCGATGGAGATTTCTGGTTGGTATTTTCTGGTGATGGTTTGTTATCTGATGCTGGGATTGCCCATCCCGGCAGCGATGGAGGGAGCCAGTAAAATCCTGTTCCATCCTTCAGTTTTGCCCTGTGCCACCCATGCTTTTTATCGAGAGATGTTTGTGCGAAACCTTCCTCAAGGTTATACAGATACCGACCGATTCCCCACTGAACGGCAGCACGCTTCATTGCACCTGAACGACCACCTTTGACGGCTTCTACCTGCGTGTTTTCAGCAGCATCCCATTTGGTTACCCATTCGGAATCAATCCTGATTGATATGCCGCATTCAACGCCTCCGTTGTTGGGAATATCGCGGTATTCATTGCGCCATCCTGCTTTGCCGCAAACATCGTCCAGGCGTTTCATGATTGCCCGGTTCGTGACATAAGCCAGCACCATAGCCCACACTTTGCCATCGCGTGTTTTACCGCTTTGCTGTATTCGCCATTCGATATCTTCAGGGCTGAATGGCTCATCGAATTTATTCAAATCCATAAATCACCTCAGAATGGACATGGCCCAAGAAAATAACGCTGATTTAATACTTCGACTCGGGACAAATTAAGGCATACCCGCATTCCTTCGCGGTCGCCATTATGGCGATACCAGAGAGCTTTCTGGGTGTACATGCGTCTCTGTAACTTGCTCTCCTTCACTGTGGTTGCAAGTGACATGAATATCTCCTTCGTTTCCGATTAATTCTTTCATCTGACGAATGAATTCTTCGTCTGACCAGTTATCTGTAAAACTCATTTCCTGCGATACCACGGAAGGTTGATAGCTGACTTCATCGCTTTATTTGCTTCAAGCCACATTTTGGAATCACCAATAAATCTGGCTATTACTGCTTTGTTCTGTGCAGCACGAAGCATCTGGTGATTGATGGCTATTTCATTGCGCATAATAAGACATCAACTCTTTTCCATCCGTCACGTAATTTACGGGTGATTCGTTCAAGTAAAGATTCATTTAATTGGAAGGCACCCATGCGAGCGCCTCCCGCGATTGCGTAAATCATGGGTGGTTCCTTATGTTGGTTTTATTAGTAGGTTATTTTTGTTGCGAATACTTCGCCTTTTACGATGGCTGTTATGATATTTTTAGCAACATCTTCTGATGCGCCAACCTTGATAAGGTCAGCAAGTATTTTGTTATTTACTTCTTTTCGGTGAGCTTTATCCTTTGCTCTACGCTCTTCTTCGTCCTTGATTCTTTTTTCTTCTGCTATTCTGGCTTGCTCTTTTGCTTCAGCTTCGCGCCGGATTCGTTCAGCCTCCTCCTGTGCTTTTCGGCGTTCTGCTTCAATTGCCGCCTGCTTTTCTCTTTCAGCTCGTTCTGCTGCCTCTTTTGCTTCGCGCTGTGCTCGTTGCTCGGCTTCAATGCGTTCACGCTTTGCACGTTCCGCTGCGGCCTTAGCTTCTGCTTCTCGCCTTGCTGCTGCTTCAATTTCGGCTTTTGCCTTTGCTTCGGCTTCTGCTCTGGCTTTCTCTTCAGCTTCTCTTTTTAAGCGTTCTTCATGCTCTCGCTTTTCCTGCTCCGCTTTGAGTCTTGCCTCTTCTCTTTGGCGGTCAAATTCGCGATCCATCAAAATCGCTATTTCATGGTCAGACTCAATTTGCTTTGCGAGAGCTTCAGCTGCTGCCTTAGCTTCTTCTTCGGCTTTAATCCGCGCCTGTTCCTCCTCATAATCAGTAAGAGGCTGGCGCGCCTTGGCTTTCAGCTCATCAAGTCGATCATGCACTGTTTTGCGGTTGGCATCAATTAGCTTTGGAATTTCCTTCAGTTCAGCAACAAGGTCTTTGCCAAGACCATCGAGATATGTTTTCGTCTGCGCAACTTTATACGCCAGAGAAGCGATCTCCTTTCTGCCCTTTGCCGTTGTGATATCAGGCACAAAGGACATAACTTCACGTTCAACCTTTTGAAGGATTTCTTCAATCTGGTCGGCAGACTGAAATACAGTCATTGCATTTGCTTTTTCAATAACAACTAAATCTGTTACTTCACTCATATTTCCCCCGTCAAAAAAATTGCCCTCACACTGGAGGGCAAAGAAGATTTCCAATAATCAGAACAAGTCGGCTCCTGTTTAGTTACGAGCGACATTGCTCCGTGTATTCACTCGTTGGAATGAATACACAGTGCAGTGTTTATTCTGTTGCTTATTCCAAAGCAAATTTAACCATCAACAAACTCTTCTGGTAATTTATCAACCAGTTGATGACTTATTATCAGCCATTTGCCATCCTTCGTTTCGTATGCATATTTCTGGTCTTTTATCATCATGTGTTCGGCTACTGCCCTCACTGCCTGATCGGTGACATCTTCTCTCTTTCCTACCCACATTCCTTTTTCAGTGTTTAATGTTCCTTGAAAAATACGACCACTTAATAGGCTTGCGCCCATAGTTTTTACTCTCATGTATCAGTCCTCAAATAAGTGGTTTGCTGCGAAAGTAAATACGCTTAAGTTACCTGTTATTTATCCCACCAAGTTCCGTATCTATCTATCCAGTTACACCAATCATCGACACTCTATTTTGTTGTGTCGCATTTTGGCAACTGGCAAGAATATCTACCTTCTTTGTAAAGTCGGCGTTTGACTTTCTTGAGCATGGCTCACCTCAATCGTAATAAGCTGGAATTGATTTTCCGCGTTGCTTCTGGCGGCCTGAGCAAGTCACACCTATTTCACTGCGTGGCTTGCTGTACCATGTGCGCTTATTCTTGCGCTCAGTACGCTGCAGGTTGCTTTCAATCTGTTCGTGGTATTCAGCCAGCACCGTAAGGTCTATCGGATTCAGTGCGCTTTCTACTCGTGATTTCGGTTTGCGATTCAGCGAGAGAATAGGGCGGTTAACTGGTTTTGCGCTTACCCCAACTAACAGGGGATTTGCTGCTTTCCATTGAGCCTGTTTCTCTGCGCGACGTTCGCGGCGGCGTGTTTGTGCATCCATCTGGATTCTCCTGTCAGTTAGCTTTGGTGGTGTGGTGGCTGGTAGTCTAGCTCCAGCTTGTTGAGTCTCATTCGGAGGGGTATAACCGGCACCCCAGCGATTTTTCCATGCGACAACGTGCGCGTTATGGCGGCCTTATCGCCCGCGGCTCCCCATCTCGTCCACGCTATTGCTAGCGTTGGGAGCGCTTCACCGCTCAACAGTAGGTAAGCACTTGCCAGTGACTAGCTGGCTTCACCACACCCCAAAGCCTTCTGCTTTGAATGCTGCCCTTCTTCAGGGCTTATTTTTTAAGAGCCTCACCTTCATGGTGGTCAGTGCGTCCTGCTGATGGCTTAAAATTACAAGAAAGATTGTATGTTGTAAACAAGAAATATTGTGAAAAGGGGCGTGAAAAACAAACTCCATTGTTTTTAAATGAAAAATAGTTTGTTTTTGGTTATCGAGATTGAGGTGGGGATTACTGGTTGCAGGTTCCGACTACATCACCAACAAATGATTTGGTTGATGTAAGTTGTTGCATACCTGGGATATTCATTACTTTGGAGTAAAGAGCTTTTTTGTCTGTAGTGATTGACCAAGTTTCAACGGTTATTCCTCCTCCAGACTGGTATTCTCCTACCATAGTGTTCGATGACAAAGCAGTGTATTTCATCTCTGGATAGACGCCAGAAACTGATTCATAAACTGATGATTTATCGCCATTTATTGTTACGTGGAAAACGGAATCTTCCGTGCTGTCTTTTGTAAACTCGTAACGATCGCCATTCATTGACCCGTACCCGTGCAGGTTTGTGACAATCCAGCATTCAGAATTGGCGCTGGTAGTTAAGAGTATTGAGAGTAGCGCCGCAATCCTGATCATACGAATTTTACCCTCGCTTCCACGACAACACCGATAATCTTGCAGTTCCCGTTGATAGGAGTCATAGGCCATGAAGGGTTCAGGCCTTTCAGGTACTTCTGCCCGCCATCTATAACCAGTTTCTTGAATGTTGCTTCGTTCGCGTCAGTCAGTTTGGCTACAACAAGGCTTCCATTCACTGGCTCGCGTCCAGTATCTACTAACACCATATGACCTTCAGGGATGCTTTGACCTACAGGTGAGGTCATGGAATCACCTTCAACCTTCAGCCAGAATCCATCGCCTAATAAGTTAACGTCACTGTCATACCATTCATCAATGTCCTTGATATCGTAGGGTTCACAAGCTTCACACCACGAACCAGCTCTAACCATGCTAATCAATGGATATTTCCCTTTGGGTTCAACATGCCCAACAAATCTAACATTCGAATCAGAGGTGCCATTGAGCAGCCAGTCAACACTTACGCCAAGAGCTGACGCAAGTTCTGGTAAAAAGCGTGGTCGCTTAGTTTTACCGTTTTCGAGCTGCTCTATAGACTGCTGGGTAGTCCCCACCTTTTGAGCAAGTTCAGCCTGGTTAAGTCCAAGCTGAATTCTTTTGCTTTTTACCCTGGAAGAAATACTCATAAGCCACCTCTGTTATTTACCTCCAATCTTCACAAGAAAAACTGTATTTTACAAACAAGATACATTGTATGAAAATACAAGAAAGTTTGTTGATGGAGGCGATATGCAAACTCTTTCTGAACGCCTCAAGAAGAGGCGAATTGCGTTAAAAATGACGCAAACCGAACTGGCAACCAAAGCCGGTGTTAAACAGCAATCAATTCAACTGATTGAAGCTGGAGTAACCAAGCGACCGCGCTTCTTGTTTGAGATTGCTATGGCGCTTAACTGTGATCCGGTTTGGTTACAGTACGGAACTAAACGCGGAAAAGCCGCTTAAGACATTCCCGCTCTTACACATCCCAGTCCTGAAAAAGGGCATCAAATTAAACCACACCTATGGTGTATGCATTTATTTGCATACCTTCAATCAATTGTTATCTAAGGAAATACTTACATATGGTTCGTTCAAACAAACGCAACGAGGCTCTACGAATCGAGAGTGCGTTGCTTAACAAAATCGCAATGCTTGGAACTGAGAAGACAGCGGAAGCTGTGGGAGTTGATAAGTCGCAGATCAGCAGGTGGAAGAGGGACTGGATTCCAAAGTTCTCAATGCTGCTTGCTGTTCTTGAATGGGGTGTCGTTGACGACGACATGGCTCGATTGGCACGACAAGTTGCTTCGATTCTCACCAATAAAAAACGCCCGGCTGCAACCGAGCGTTCTGAACAAATCCAGATGGAATTCTGAGGTCATTACTGGATCAATCCACAGGAGTAATTATGACAAAACAACTCAGTCCTTACCAGGACAAAATTCACAAACACATACTACGTGATCGCTTCCTGTCCAGCTTCAAGCAGCCTGGTCGATTCCGGGCTGAGTTGGAAAAAGTGAAGCTGATGCAGAAGGAGAAAGGTCATGAGTAACATATCTAATCTAGCCGAAGCCAGAGAGGCCAGAAGGCTACAACAACCGCATCAAAGCAGCGGTAAGGGGTATGCCTTGCTGCACCGTAAAATTATGGATGTGCCGTTTTACAAGGACGCAGAAGCAGCGCATCTGTGGGTTCACTTAATCCTCAAAGCAAAGCATACGCCTGAGTATGTAATGACTGACGCAGGAGAAATTCTGGTAGGCAGAGGGAAGCTACTTGGCGGTAGAAACTCTCTGGCGTTTGAAACAGGACTCAAACCAGATCGCGTTCAGTACCTGCTTAGAAAGTTCAAAAAACTCGGCATGATTGACTGGGTTTCACACGGTAAATTCTCAGTTTTCTCGGTAGAGAAATATGACGATTATCAGTCAAATTTTGTACCAGCAGATTACCAGCAAATTACCACAGATAAAGAATATAATAATATTATCTCTAATACTGACGTATTAGAGAGTACCGCAGCAGACAAAAAGTCTGACAAGAAAAAACCTTCCGTTAGCTGTCAGGATGTTGTCGATGCTTACCACGAAATCCTTCCTGAAGCGCCAAAAATCCGCGCACTGAATGACAAGCGTAAAAACCAGATCCGAACGTTCTGGCGCAAAGCCGGAGTGATAACCCGCCAGCTTGACGGGCATGGGTTCACGATGCAGGACTGGAGAAATTATTTGAGCTACGTAGGCGAAAATTGCCGATGGATGTTCGAAGAGCGCCCAAACCATCAGCGCGGAACCGTCTGGCACAAAAAGGGATTTGATTTCCTGCTTAACGATAATACCTACCTGAAAGTTCGTGAGGGTGAACACGATGACCGATAATTTTTATGCGCCGCCCCATAGCATCGAGGCAGAGCAGGCGGTGATTGGTGGATTGCTTCTGGATGATGACAGCAGTGAGCGCGTCCAGAAGGTTCTGGCGATGCTGAAGCCTGATTCATTTTACAGCCGACCACACAAAATCATTTTCGAAGAAATAACCAGAATGCACCGGGAGCAAAAGCCAGTAGATGGCCTGACGCTTTTCGATGAACTGGAGCGTAAATCGTTAACGGCGTCTGTTGGCGGTTTTGCTTATATCGCTGAGATCGCAAAGAACACGCCAAGCGCCGCAAACATCGTTGCCTATGCAATGCAGGTTCGCGAAACCGCAATGGAACGCTACGCCATCAACCGCATGACTGAAGCGACGGAATTGCTCTATTCCCGCAACGGAATGACTGCGACGCAGAAGTACGAAGCTATTCAGGCGATTTTCACGCAACTGACAGACCATGCAAAAACAGGATCGCGTCGCGGCCTTCGCTCATTTGGTGAGGTCATGGAAGACTGGGTTAGCGACCTTGAGAAGCGATTTGACCCATCAGGCGAACAACGGGGAATGAGCACAGGGATCCCATCGCTGGACAGGATGCTGTCACCGAAAGGTCTGGTGAAAGGCTCTCTGTTTGTCATTGGCGCTCGACCTAAGATGGGGAAAACGACGCTATACAGCCAGATGGCAATCAACTGCGCAGTGCATGAGAAAAAGCCCGCTCTTATGTTCAGCCTTGAAATGCCAGGTGACCAGATACTGGAAAAACTGGTAGGGCAGAAGTCTGGTGTTAACCCGAATATTTTTTACCTTCCGGCGACAAATGACGCTGATGACGGCTATCAGGGTGATTACGATGGTGACTTCAACAGGGCGATCGAAACAGCCAATCGCTTGAGTGAAATCGACCTGCTTTACATCGACGACACGCCGGGATTATCTCTGGCTCAAATCGTCAGCGAAAGCCGTCGAATCAAGCGAGAAAAAGGATGTGTTGGCATGATTCTGGTCGATTACCTGACACTAATGACCGCTGAAAAGGCCGATCGCAACGACCTTGCTTACGGCATGATCACCAAAGGACTGAAGAACCTTGCCAAAGAGCTTGATTGCGTTGTTGTGCTTCTGACACAGCTTAACCGCGCACTGGAAAGCCGAACCAATAAACGCCCATTACCAAGTGACTCACGAGATACAGGGCAGATTGAACAGGATTGCGATTATTGGGTGGGGATCCATCGTGAAGGTGCTTTTGATGACAGTGTTCCACCTAGTGAAACCGAACTAATCCTTCGTCTCAATCGTCATGGCAATACCGGCACGGTGTATTGCATTCAGGCAAATGGCGCTATTTATGACACAGACCAACAGTCTGCTGAAATGCGCCGACGTGAACGCGAGGAACCGCAGTCCAAGAAGAAAGGAGGATTCTGATGACCATCTACATCACTGAGCTAATAACAGGTCTGCTGGTAATCGCAGGCCTTTTTATTTGGGGGAGAGGGAAGTCATGAAAAAGCTAACCTTTGAAATTCGATCTCCAGCACATCAGCAAAACGCTATTCACGCAGTACAGCAAATCCTTCCAGACCCAACCAAACCAATCGTAGTAACCATTCAGGAACGCAACCGCAGCTTAGACCAGAATCGAAAGCTTTGGGCTTGCCTTGGTGACGTCTCTCGTCAGGTTGAATGGCATGGTCGCTGGCTGGATGCAGAAAGCTGGAAGTGTGTGTTTACCGCAGCCTTAAAGCAGCAGGACGTTGTTCCTAACCTTGCCGGGAATGGCTTTGTGGTAATAGGCCAGTCAACCAGCAGGATGCGAGTAAGCGAATTTGCGGAGCTATTAGAGCTTATACAGGCATTCGGTACAGAACGTGGCGTTAAGTGGTCAGACGAAGCGCGACTGGCTCTGGAGTGGAAAGCAAGATGGGGAGACAGGGCGGCATGAGGCGACAGCGACGAAGTTTCACCGACATCATCTGCGAAAACTGCAAATACCTTCCAACGAAACGCTCCAGAAATAAACGCAAGCCAATCCCAAAAGAATCTGACGTAAAAACCTTCAATTACACGGCTCACCTGTGGGATATCCGGTGGCTAAGACATC
>NZ_JBQZXE010000109.1:0-12589 GCF_053555855.1 Shigella sp. SIG3 | reverse complement strand
TATTACCTACAAAGAGCAGCGCGACAAAAACGCAAGAGAACTGAAGCTGGCGAACGCAACCATTACTGACATGCAGCAGAGACAGCGTGATGTTAATGCACTCGATGCTAAATACACGAAGGAGTTAGCTGATGCGAAAGCTGAAAATGAAACTCTGCGCGCTGATGTTGCCGCTGGTCGTCGTCGGTTGCACATCAAAGCAGTCTGTCAGTCAGTGCGTGAAGCCACCACCGCCTCCGGCGTGGATAATGCAACCAGCCCCCGACTGGCAGACACCGCTGAACGGGATTATTTCACCCTCAGAGAGCGGCTGATGACGATGCAGATGCAACTGGAAGGGGCACAGGAGTATATCCGCACTCAGTGCATTAAGTAGCCTTTTTATCGTGGTAAACATTTCGCAGGGTATGAGGTATTTATGCCATCACTAATCCCACGTGCCTGCCGTAAGCGTGGATGTGCAGGTACAACCACAGACAGTTCGGGTTACTGCGATAAGCATCGCGGTGAAGGCTGGGTGCAGCACCAGCGCGGACTGAGCCGCCACCAGCGTGGCTATGGCTCAAAATGGACGGTGATTCGTGCCCGTATTCTGAAGCGCGATAAAGGTCTGTGTCAGTTGTGTCTGCGTGTCGGTGTGGTGAGCGAGGCGAAAACCGTCGACCACATCATCCCGAAAGCGCATGGCGGAACAGACGCAGACAGCAACCTGCAGAGTCTGTGCTGGCCCTGCCATAAAGCGAAAACAGCGCGCGAACGAATCAGGTGATAATTATTCTCACTTGTAGGGAGGGGCGGGTCAAATCCCTGCAGCCCTGGCTGTCCGGGACCGCCCGCCAACCCTTCCTCGCATCGCCGCAGGTTCGAAAACTTTTTTTTGGGAATGCGATCAAGCGATTGATAGGTAAAATCGATTATGTCAGGACCCCCGAAAACCCCGCCACGCCTGCATTTGATACGAGGCAATCCCTCAAAGCGTCCCGTTAAAGACGCCAAAAAAACCGCTAAAAAGGACGAAAAAGGTCTCCCTAAAATTCCGCAGCATTTAGGGGCGCAGGGAAAGTACTGGTTCAGGCGAATGGCGGAAGAGCTGAATGCGGAAGGGATCATTTCTCAGCTTGATGCGCGTGCACTCGAGTTGCTGGTGGAAGCCTACACCGAATACCGGCATCACTGCGAAACCCTCGATGTTGAGGGTTATACCTACCGCACGGAAACGCAGAACGGTGATGTGCTGATTAAGGCACACCCGGCTGCTGCGATGAAAGCGGATGCCTGGAAGCGGATCCGGGCGATGCTTGCAGAATTTGGTATGTCACCGGCAAGCCGGGCGAAAGTAAATATCGCCGGACCGGATGATGTTGATCCGCTGGCAGAACTTTTAAAAGCGAGAGACTGATGGCAAAAGTGGCTGACGGGATCCGCTACGCCGAACGTGTTGTTGCAGGAGAAATTGTCGCTGGTGAATTTGTCCGTCTGGCCTGCCAGCGTTTTCTTGATGATCTGAAGTACGGCGAAGAGCGGGGGATTTATTTCAGTGAACCCCGTGCGCAGCACATCCTGAATTTCTACAAATTTGTGCCCCATGTAAAAGGGGCGCTGGCAGGTCAGCCCATTGAGTTGATGGACTGGCATGTGTTTATCCTCATTAATATTTTTGGTTTTGTCATTCCGCTGGTGAATGAAGAGACCGGGGAAGTTGTCATGCGCAGCGATGGCAGCGGACGCCCGGTGATGGTGCGCCGTTTCCGGACAGCGTACAACGAAGTCGCCCGTAAAAACGCAAAATCAACCCTGTCAGCAGGTATCGGTCTGTATATGACGGGGGCAGATGGTGAAGGCGGGGCTGAGGTGTATTCAGCCGCAACCACGCGTGACCAGGCCAGAATCGTGTTTGAAGACGCCAAAAATATGGTCAGAAAAGCCCGGTCGACACTCGGGCGGTTGTTTGATTTCAACAAGCTGGCGATTTATCAGGAGCAGAGCGCATCAAAATTTGAACCGCTTTCTTCAGATGCAAACAACCTGGATGGTCTGAACATCCACTGCGCCATTATTGATGAGCTGCATGCACATAAAACCCGTGACGTGTGGGACGTTCTGGAAACGGCAACCGGTGCCCGTCTGCAGTCCCTTTTATTTGGTATCACCACGGCAGGGTTTAACAAGGAAGGAATTTGTTACGAGCAGCGTGATTACGCCATCAAGGTATTGCGTGGCTATAACAGCGACGTGGAGGGCGCGGTAAAAGACGACTCCTACTTTGCGATTATTTACACCCTCGATGAGGGAGATGATCCGTTTGATGAAACGGTCTGGCAGAAAGCGAATCCCGGCCTGGGCATCTGTAAACGCTGGGATGATCTGCGTCGCCTGGCGAAAAAAGCGAAAGAACAGGTCTCTGCGCGGGTGAATTTTTTTACCAAACACATGAATGTGTGGGTAACAGCAGAGTCTGCCTGGATGGACATGATTAAGTGGGAGAAGTGCGAATACATTGCCCCACGACATGAGCTGAAAACGTATCCCATGTGGGTCGGCGTTGACCTTGCTCATAAGATTGATATCTGTGCGGCGGCAAAACTCTGGCGAACGGATAACGGGCATGTTCATGCCGATTTTAAATTCTGGCTTCCGGAAGGACGGCTGGAACGATGCTCGCGGCAGCAGGCAGAACTTTACCGGAAGTGGGCGGAGATGGATAAGCTGATTCTGACGGATGGTGATGTTATCGATCATGCTCAGATAAAAAGTGACTTACTGGAATGGATTGGCGGTGAAAACCTGAGGGAACTGGGATTTGACCCGTGGAGCGCAATGCAGTTCAGTCTGGCGCTGGCTGAAGAAGGTATACCGCTGGTGGAAGTTCCGCAGACGGTCCGCAATCTGTCAGAGGCCATGAAGGAAACGGAATCACTGGTCTATGCCGGGCGTTTCCATCACAGTAATCACCCGGTCATGAACTGGATGATGTCTAACGTTACGGTGAAACCGGACAAAAACGACAATATCTTCCCGAACAAATCCACGCCGGAAGCCAAAATCGACGGCCCTGTTGCGATGTTTACAGCAATGAGCCGGATGCTGGTCAATGGCGGTGAACCGGAGCCGGATCTGTCTGAGCATCTGGTCAGCGTTGGTATTCGCTCGCTTTAACCGAGGTCATTATGTTTCTGATAATTCTCACGCCACTGGTGGGCGTGCTGGGGGCGCTTTTGCTGTCGTATGGCACATGGCTGATTTATCCCCCGGCAGGTTTTGTTGTTGCCGGGGCGCTGTGTCTGTGCTGGTCGTGGCTGGTTGCGCGTTATCTCGATCGCGGTCACCGGGTCGCCTCCGGAGGTGAGTAATGTTTTTCCAGGGGCTTTTTCAACGCAAAAATAACACCCCCGTCACAACGCCCGGGATGCTTGCGGAAGAGCTGGGGTTGTCATACGACACCTATACCGGAAAGCGGATCAGCAGCCAGCGGGCCATGCGGCTGACGGCGGTCTATTCCTGCGTCAGGGTGCTGGCTGAGTCTGTTGGTATGCTGCCCTGCAGTCTCTACAAAATCAGCGGCACCCTTAAAACACGGGCGGTGGATGAACGGCTGCATAAGCTGATTTCAGCAAAACCCAATGGCTACATGACGCCGCAGGAATTCTGGGAGCTGGTTATCGTCTGCCTGTGTCTGCGGGGGAATTTTTACGCTTACAAGGTGAAGGCGCTGGGGGAAGTTGTGGAGCTTCTTCCGATAGATCCGGGCTGTGTGGAACCGAAGCTGAACAGCCAGTGGCAGCCGGTTTATCAGGTGACGTTTCCGGATGGTTCCGTGGATGTGTTGACCCAGGATGAAATCTGGCATGTGCGCACCCTGACGCTGGACGGACTGGTCGGGCTGAATCCCATTGCATATGCGCGCGAGGCCATTTCACTGGCAGCGGCAACCGAGGAGCACGGTGCCAGGTTGTTTGGTAATGGTGCGGTGACATCCGGTGTGTTGCGCACGGAACAAAAGCTCACGCCGGATGCTTATGAGCGCATGAAGAGGGATTTTGAGGAGCGTCATCTTGGGCTGGGTAATGCGCACCGTCCGATGATTCTGGAAATGGGGCTGGACTGGAAGCCGGTGGCACTGAATGCCGAGGACAGCCAGTTCCTGGAAACCCGCAAGTTTCAGTTGGAAGAAATCTGTCGTCTTTTCCGCGTGCCGCTGCACATGGTGCAGAACACCGATCGCGCCACTTTCAACAATATTGAAGAGCTGGGGCTCGGATTTATCAACTATTCCCTTGTGCCGTATCTGACCCGTATTGAACAACGGATCAATACAGGGCTGGTCAGGGAGAGCAAACAGGGGAAGTTTTACGCCAAATTTAACGCCGGGGCGTTACTGCGCGGGGATATGAAATCCCGTTTTGAAGCCTACGCCACCGGGATTAACTGGGGGATTTACTCTCCCAATGACTGCCGCGACCTGGAAGATATGAATCCGCGTCCCGGTGGGGATGTCTATCTCACACCGATGAACATGACCACGAAACCCTCCGATGGCAGTAAAGCCGGTAAGCAGAAGGATAACGCCAATGCAGACGAAACAACGTCTTGATGTACCGCTGAGTCTGAAATCTGTCAGTGACTCCGGTGAGTTTGAAGGGCATGGCTCCGTCTTTGGTGTAAAGGACAGCCACGATGATGTGGTGATGTCCGGGGCATTTGCTGCTTCCCTGCGGGCGTGGAGTGACAGAAAAGCGTTACCTGCGCTGCTCTGGCAGCACCGCATGGATGAACCCATCGGTGTTTACACCGAAATGAAGGAAGACGATGTCGGGCTTTACGTCAGGGGACGGTTGCTTATTGATGATGATCCCCTCGCAAAACGTGCACATGCACACATGAAGGCCGGTTCGTTAACCGGCCTTTCTATTGGGTACGTCCTGAAAGACTGGGAATACGACCGGAGCAAAGAAGCCTTTCTGCTGAAAGAAATCGACCTCTGGGAAGTCAGTCTGGTGACGTTCCCGTCTAACGACGAGGCGCGGATCAGCGACGTCAAGAACGCACTGGCCCGCGGGGAAATCCCCGAACAGAAAAAAATCGAAAGAGTCCTGCGTGATGTCGGACTCTCCCGTACCCAGGCCAAAGCATTCATGGCCGGGGGCTATGGCGCACTGTCCCTGCGCGACGCTGAGGATGTGGGCTCTGCACTGAACGGAGAAGTGGAAACCCTCAACGGAAAACTGACTGAACTGGAAAATCTCAAAAGCGATCTTGAGGCTGAGCTGGCTGAAGTTAAGCGTCCGGCAGGTGGTACGCAAAATAAAGTTGCCGGGGAACATAAAGAAGCGTTTATCGGTTTTATGCGCAAGGGGCGTGAAGATGGCCTGCGTGAGCTTGAGCGAAAGGCACTGCAGGTGGGTAATGATGAAGATGGTGGTTATGCCATTCCGGAAGAACTGGATCGCACCATTCTGACGTTGCTGAAAGATGAAGTGGTGATGCGCCAGGAGGCCACCGTAATCACTCTGAGTGGCTCGGATTATAAAAAACTGGTGAATCTGGGCGGCACGACGTCCGGATGGGTGGGGGAAACGGAAGCGCGTCCGGAAACCGCCACCTCAAAACTGGGACTGATTGAGCCCTTTATGGGGGAAATCTACGGCAACCCGCAGGCCACACAGAAAATGCTCGATGATGCTTTCTTTAATGTGGAAGACTGGATCAACAGTGAGCTGGCGCTGGAATTTGCCGAACAGGAAGAAATTGCCTTTACCAGTGGCGACGGTAGCAAAAAACCAAAAGGTTTTCTGGCTTATGAGTCCACCGATGAAGATGACAAGACCCGTGCGTTTGGCAAACTTCAGCACATTGCTTCCGGCGCGGCTTCCGGCGTGACCGCTGATGCGATCATTAAACTGATTTACACCTTGCGTAAGGCGCACCGCAGCGGCGCGAAGTTCATGATGAACAACAGCAGCCTGTTTGCCATTCGTCTGCTGAAGGATAACGACGGAAATTATTTGTGGCGTCCGGGTATTGAGCTGGGTCAGCCTTCTTCTCTGGCAGGGTATGGCATCGTTGAGAATGAGCAGATGCCGGATATTGCCGCCGATGCAAAAGCCATTGCGTTTGGGAACTTCAAACGCGGCTATACCATCGTTGATCGCATCGGTACCCGTATCCTGCGTGACCCGTACACCAACAAACCGTTCGTGGGTTTTTATACCACCAAGCGAACCGGCGGTATGCTGGTGGATTCTCAGGCGATTAAGCTGATGAAAATTGGGGCTGCAACCCGCCAGAAAGCCGCTGCGTAATGCGGTTTTTTGTGCCCGCGTAATCGCGGGCACAGGAGGAAAATATGCTCCTGAAAGAAGAGGAGATTAAATCTCATCTCCGGCTCGATGATGGTTTGTACAGTGACGGCGATTTTCTGAAACTGCTGGCACAGGCGGTACAGAAAAAAACAGAGACATACCTGAACAGGAAGTTGTATGCACCGGAAGAGACGATTCCGGAAGATGATCCTGACGGGATGCATCTGACTGATGACGTTCGTCTGGCAATGCTGATGCTGGTCAGTCATTTTTATGAAAATCGCTCAACGATCACCGATGTGGAGAAACTGGAAACGCCAATGAGTTTCAGATGGCTTGCTGGCCCTTACAGGATTGTCCCGCTATGAAAATCAGGCAAAGTCAGACCAGTGCCACTTACCTTTTACCGGATCCCGGAGAGCTGAATCGCCGGATAAAGATCCGCCTTCGTGTGGATGAACCCACCGCTGATTTTGGTACGGAGCCAACGTATCCGGAGTCGTTTGATGTCTGGGCAAAGGTGGCTCAGCCAGGCGCTGCCGCTTATCAGGGCTCAGTGCAGACAGAAAATATCGTTACGCATTATTTTACGATCCGTTTCCGGCACGACATCACGGCAGATCACGAAGTGGTTTATTACGGCCAAGAGTACCGGATCCGGCGAATACGTGACCTGAACGGTCAGCGGCGTTTTTTATTACTGGAATGTGAAGAACTGCGTACAGCGCGACGACGGGGTGAATGCCATGAATCAGACAGCATTTTTACACGTCGACTTTAAACAACCAGAGGAGCTGGAGTTTAATCGCGCCCGTCTGCGTCGGGCGTTTGTGCAAATCGGGCGCGTTTACATGCGTGATGCCAGACGTCTGGTGATTAAACGCGGACGCTCCGGTCCGGGAGAGAACCCGGGATATCAGACCGGGCGTCTGGCCCGCTCCATTGGTTATTACGTTCCCAAAAAAACGACGCGTCGCCCCGGACTGATGGTGAAAATTTCCCCTGACCAGAAAAACGGGCAGGGGAATCGCCGTTTTCCTGAAGGTGCTCCTTATTATCCGGCGTTTCTGTATTACGGCGTTCGCCATTCAGCGTATGGAATGGATAAAAAGGATAAGCGGCAGAAGAAGCACCATTCTTCGACTTTCCGGCTGGCCCCGCGTAATAACTTTATGGCTGACGTTATTGAGCGTCAGCGTCACTGGACGCAGGAACTGTTGTCCAGTGAGCTGCAGCGTTCGTTACGTCCGGTAAAAAGGAAGCATAAATGAAACTGACAACGATAATTGCGGCGCTGCGTGAGCGATGCCCGCGTTTTGAGGAGCGTGTTGGTGGCGCGGCGCAGTTTAAGGCGATCCCTGATGCCGGAAAACTTCGCCTGCCTGCTGCCTATGTGGTTCCCTCTGACGATGCGCCGGGGGAACAAAAATCACAGACCGATTACTGGCAGGATTTGACTGAAGGCTTCTCCGTGATTGTGGTGCTCAGCAATGAGCGTGATGAAAAAGGGCAGTGGGCAGCCTATGACGCCGTTCATGATGTCCGGAGAGAACTCTGGAAAGCCCTGCTTGGATGGATGCCGGACCCGCAAGGGGGCGAGATTGTTTATGTCGGTGGCACCCTGCTGGATCTGAACCGTTACGAACTGTATTACCAGTTTGATTTTACGGCGAAGTATGAAATCACGGAAGAAGACACGCGACAGGCAGAGGACGTGAATGCCCTGCCGGATTTATCCCTGCTGAGTATTGATGTGGATTACATCGATCCTGGTACTGGCCCGGATGGTGACATTGAGCACCATCTGGAAATGCGTTTCCCTCAGAATTAAGAGTCCCTCATGTTTGTGAAACCCCTGAAAGGGCGGTCGGTTCCTGACCCTGCCCGTGGAGACCTTTTGCCTTCCGAAGGGCGAAATGTGGAAGAAAGCAGCTACTGGTTCCGCCGTATAGCGGCGGGTGATGTGGTACGTGTTAAACAGGATAAGGCTAAAAAATCATGACGATAAGTTTTAATACTGTTCCGTCGAATACGCTGGTGCCGTTGTTCTACGCCGAGATGAACAATTCTGCGGCAAATACAGCGGTGACCAGCGCGCCTGCATTACTGATCGGGCATGCCAGCAACGATGCAGCCATTGAGGTTAACAGCCTGGTGCTGATGCCATCGGCAGATTATGCCCGCCAGATTTGTGGGGCGGGGAGCCAGCTGGCGCGTATGGTGGAAGTCTACCGTCAGACAGATCCTTTCGGTGAACTGTATGTTATTGCAGTACCGGAAGCCAGAGGGGCGGCGGCGACGGTCAGGGTGACGGTTGCCGGAGAAGCAGAGGAAAGCGGCACCCTGAGTCTGTATGTCGGGCGCTCCCGTGTACAGGTGCCTGTGGTGAATGGCGATGATGCCACTGCGGTTGCCACCGCGATTAAGGAAGCGGTAAACGGGGTTATCACCCTGCCGTTTACGGCGTCATCTGATGCAGGCGTGGTGACGCTGACTGCCCGTCATAAGGGGCTGTATGGTAATGAGTTACCGGTCTGTCTGAATTATTATGGTTCTGGTGGTGGTGAGATTCTGCCAGCAGGGCTTCGGGTGGTGACGGAAGTCGGTGCTGCCGGTAGCGGAGCGCCTGATCTTACCGCCGCTGTTGCTGCTATGGGCGATGAGGCATTCGACTTTATCGGTCTGCCGTTCAACGATGCCGCCTCCATCAATATGATGATGACCGAAATGAATGACAGCAGCGGTCGCTGGAGTTATGCGCGCCAGTTATACGGGCATGTCTATACCGCAAAACTGGGAACGCTGTCAGAGCTGGTTGGTGCCGGAGATATGCATAATCAGCAACATATCACGCTTGCCGGTTACGAAAAAGAAACCCAGTCGCCTGTCGATGAACTGGTTGCCAGTCGCCTTGCCCGTGAAGCGGTATTTATCCGGAATGATCCTGCCCGTCCGACACAGACGGGGGAGCTGGTGGGGATGCTTCCGGCACCGAAAGGTAAGCGATTCATCATGACAGAGCAGCAGACCCTTTTATCTCACGGCGTGGCGACGGCTTATGTGGAAGGCGGCACGTTGCAGATCCAGCGTTCCGTAACCACCTACAAAAAGAATGCGTATGGCGTGGCAGACAACAGCTATCTGGACAGTGAAACTCTGCATACCAGTGCACATGTTCTTCGCAAACTGAAATCGGTCATCACAAGCAAGTACGGACGTCACAAGCTGGCAAATGATGGTACCCGTTTTGGTCCGGGGCAGGCGATTGTCACTCCTGCCGTTATCAAAGGGGAACTTCTGGCGACATATCGTCAGATGGAGCGTGCCGGTATTGTGGAAAATTACGATCTGTTTAAACAGTATCTGATAGTTGAGCGTGATGCAGATAACCCGAACCGACTGAATACGCTGTTCCCGCCGGATTATGTTAATCAGTTACGTGTCTTTGCGGTGGTTAACCAGTTCCGTCTTCAGTATTCAGAGGAGTCAGCATAATGGCAAAGATCGCCGGAACCTGTTTTTTTAAAGTGGATGGTCAGCAGTTATCGCTGACAGGTGGCATTGAAGTGCCGATGAACACCAATGTCCGGGATGACATCGTCGGCATGGCAGGGGATGTGGATTACAAGGAGACCTGGCGGTCACCTTACGTTAAGGGCACGTTTAAAGTGCCCAAAAACTTTCCGGTCGACAAAATTACCACCTCAGACCAGATGACGATTACCGCTGAGCTGGCAAACGGCATGGTGTATGTGCTTTCGGCGGCATGGCTGCACGGAGAGGCTAATCATAATGCCGAAGAAGGCACGGCAGATCTTGAATTCCACGGCGAAGAGGGAGGGTATCAGTAATGGCAATGAACGTTACAGAAATAGTTTTAAAAAAACCGGTGACAGCGCATAACGAAATGCTGCATGTGCTGGAGTTGCGCGAGCCCACGTATGACGAAATCGAGGCGCTGGGTTTTCCTTTCATTATTTCCGGTGAAGGCAGTATTAAACTGGACAGCCAGGTGGCACTGAAATATATCCCGTTGCTGGCGGGGATCCCGCGTTCATCGGCGGCGCAGATGGCAAAACTGGATATTTTTAAGACCAGCATGCAGATCCTGCGTTTTTTTACCCAGTCGGAGACGGGAAGCACCTCCGGGAAACGACTCTACAATGTTGCCTGGTTCTGGAAACTGAATCCACTGGAGCTGCGACGGGTGGCTGTTTCGCAGTTTACAGAACTGGAAGCCGAGGCCGTCCGCATTAACGAGGAGATGAAGCATGGCTGACAGTTTTCAGCTGAAGGCGATCATCACTGCCGTGGATAAGGTATCGGCACCGCTGAAGGGAATGCAGCGCCAGCTGAAAGGTTTTAAAAAGGAGTTTGCCAGCCTGTCACTGGGCGCAGCGGGTGCCGGAACCGCAGTACTGGGGGCGCTGGCGCTCCCGGTCAAATCTGCCATTGCCCTTGAATCAAAAATGGCGGATGTCCGGAAAGTGGTGGATGGTCTGGATACGCCGGAAGCGTTTAAGGCAATGACGGAGCAGGTGCGCGACCTGTCAACAGAACTGCCCATGTCGGCGGAAGGTATCGCCGAAATTGTGGCGGCGGGTGGTCAGGCTGGTATCGCCCGTGACGAGCTGATGCAGTTTACTGACGATGCCGTGAAGATGGGCGTGGCCTTTGACGCCACGGCAGAAGAATCCGGTCAGATGATGGCGCAGTGGCGCACTGCCTTTAAACTGACACAGGGAGAGGTGGCAGGGCTTGCGGATAAGATTAACTATCTTGGCAATACCGGTCCTGCAAGTGCGAAAAAGATTTCTGATGTTGTGACCCGTATTGGCCCTTTAGGCAGTGTTGCGGGTGTGGCCTCCGGAGAGATTGCCGCAATGGGGGCAACCATTGCCGGAATGGGGGTGGAGTCAGAAATTGCTGCGACGGGGATAAAGAATTTTATGTTGTCGCTGACAGCGAGGGATTCTGCCACCAAATCGCAGAAAAAAGTGCTCCGCTCGTTGCGCATTAGCCCGAAAAAACTGGCGGCGGATATGCAGAAAGACGCCCGCGGGGCCATGCTGCACGTACTGGATTCTCTGGCAAAAGTGCCGAAAGAAAAACAGGCTGCTGTGCTGAAAGCGCTGTTCGGGAAGGAATCCCTGGGGGCCATTGCGCCGCTGCTCACGAATCTGGATTTGTTGCGAACCAACTTTAATCGTGTGGCGGATGCGCAGCAGTATGGCGGCTCAATGCAGAAAGAATATGCCGCCCGTGCCGCGACGACAGAAAATCAGTTGTTGCTGCTGCAGAACCAGATCAATGCGATTTCTTCCACGCTGGGGGAAACCTTCCTGCCTTCACTCAATGAAGGCATAAAAGAGATGAAGCCTTTTCTGGAAGAAGTGCGCACGTTTGTCAGAGAAAATCCTGAGGTCGTAAAAACCATCGCGAAAACTGGTGCGGCATTACTGACGATGGGCGTGGCGATTGGCACATTGACACGCATAACAAAAATCATGGGTAGCGTGATGAATATGACGCCGGCAAAGGGATTAATTGCGCTTCTCGTCGGTGGTGCATATCTCATAATTGATAACTGGGAAACGGTCGGTCCGGTTGTGAAAAAAGTCTGGCAGGAGGTTGATCAGGTTGTCAGAGCAATGGGGGGATGGGAACAGGCAGTAAAAACAATAGCAACGGTTTCTGCCCTGTATATTGGTGTGAAGGCGGTGGCAAGTATTCGTGCGGCAACAGTCGCCCAGAATCAATGGACAACGGCGGCAGGAAAAACAGGGCTGAAATTAAAGGGCCTCGGAAAGATCAGTCTGATTGGTGGATTGCTTGAACTGGGCATGATGGCGCAGGAGTTTGAAAAAGAACATCCCTGGCTTGTTAAAAATTTTGTGGCTGATGCACTGAACAGTGGATTTGGTCTGAATGATAAGTTCGACGAGTGGGGCAAACAGTTCCATGATTTTGTCTATGACATGACCGGATGGCAGATGCCACGTGGTGATGGGTATTTATCTCCCGATAAACGCTACACCCCGAATGTATCACTGGAAAGGAATCAGCTGTTAAGCCTTGCATCTTCACCGGCAACCCGCAGCGAACTTAAGGTGACGTTTGACAACGCGCCGCCTGGAATGCGCGTTATCGATTTGCCGAAAACAGGCGATCCCTTTATGAAAATCACCCATGATGTTGGGTATTCTCCATTTAAAAGGTGAGTTCTTTTTTTGTGGTGAAAGATGAGGCAAAATTATCGCGTAACATGCTAACAATGGAGTTTGTTTTGT
>NZ_JBQZXE010000108.1:0-12835 GCF_053555855.1 Shigella sp. SIG3 | reverse complement strand
GGCAGTGCTTTTGCCGTTACGCACCACGCCTTCAGTAGCGGAGCAGGAAGGACATCTGATGGAAATGGAAGCCACGCAAGTACCTTAAAATCACCATCATACACTAAATCAGTAAGTTGGCAGCATTACCTGCCACGCTGACAGTACGTGACGATGCCCGTCTGGAACTGGCCGCTGACTTTTGCGGCCTGTTTCTGATGACCGACAAACAAGCGGCGCTGCCGTATGCATCGGCCTACAAACAGGACGAGCAAGAGATTAAACGCTTGTTAGTTGAGGCAGGGATGGAAACCAGTGGCAATTTCAACGAACCGGCAGATCATCTGGCGATCTATCTCGAGTTGTTGAGTTATCTGCATTTTTCGCTGGGAGAGGGGACCGTTCCTGCGCGAAGAATCGACAGTTTGCGGCAAAAAATACTGACGGCGCTACGGCAATGGTTACCAGAGTTTGCTGCGCGTTGTCGACAGTATGACAGCTTTGGTTTTTACGCGGCACTAAGCCAGTTATTGCTGGTGTTAGTGGAGTGCGACCACCAAAACAGATAACGTCGTTTATGCGCCTGAAAAGACGCGTTTAGCGTCGCATCAGGCATTATGGCGCAGTTGCCGGATGCGTCATCACATCCGGCAAACACACATCACGGATGAGCTACAAACCGGGAAAGCCGCTGGCGTAGCAGGCGGTTTTCCTGCTTCAGGTGCGCAATATCATCCATTAACGTCAGCGCCACCGCGATCCCCGGCCAGTCCAGAGCCAGTTCATGACGCAGGCGTACCGCGCGTTGCACCACAATGGCGGCATGGTCGTCAAATACCCAGGTTGTTTCCTGGATCTCACGCGGTTCAACCACCCCCAAACCGACAATTTCATTCAACTCCTCTTCAGAGATGCCGGTATGCAGGCAAAATTCGGTAATAGTAAAAGTCACCGTAACATTAGCCATTATGCTTTCCCCCAATCTTTACGTGGATCAAAAGACGACTGGGCGTCTGCCAGTTGCTGCCACAGCGCGGCAGTGTTTTCATCCGGTTTCGGCGGCATCACGATTTTCAGTACCGCATACAGATCGCCGGTCTGTTTTTTGCTCACCAGACCTTTGCCTTTAACGCGCAATCGTTGCCCGGCCTGGCTGCCTGGCGGGATAGTCAGCAAAATGCTTTCTTTCAGTGTTGGAACGGTGACTTTAGTACCCAGCGCCGCTTCCCACGGGCTAACCGGCACCACAATTTCCAGATCCTGGCCGACAATATCGAACAGCGGATGTGGCGCAATATGAATCACCAGCCACAAATCGCCATTTGGACCGCCGTTTTCGCCCGGCGTCCCCTGGCCTTTCAGGCGGATGCGTTGACCATTGCCGACGCCTGCCGGGATCTTCACATTCAGCGTTTTCGGGATTTCCTGTTCGATCATGCCAAAGGCGTTATAAACCGGCAGGTTATAGCTGATGGTACGCTTATGCTCAGTAAGCGTTTCTTCGAAGAATACCGCCACTTCGATTTCAATATCGTGGCCGCGTGCGGCGGGGCGTTGACGGCTCTGGCGGGCATGCTGACCGAAAATTGACGAGAAGATATCGTCAAAATCTTCGGCATTAAAACTCTGACCGTCGCCATGATGGAACTGACGGTTAAATTGCGGATCGTTGCGATGTTGCCACATCTGATCATACTCAGCGCGACGTTGTTCATCACTTAACACTTCCCAGGCTTCAGCGACCTCTTTGAAGCGGGCTTCGGCATCCGGTTCTTTGCTGACATCAGGATGGTATTTACGGGCCAGTCGACGATAGGCGGTCTTGATTGTCTTGAGATCGTCCGTCGGTTTCACGCCCATGATGGCGTAATAATCCTTTAATTCCATAGCGTTATCTCGCGTAAATCAACACAAATTGAAGGAACCCCTGTAAGGTAACTCCTATAAGTGTAGGGTAATCCTCAAAATTTCATATGCCAACACAGAATATGTTATTGAAATCATCGCGGAGAGGAGGTCGCCATCAAGATGGGTTGCTGAACATATTTTAAACAGGTGAAAAAGGGTGAGCGATTTTTGATAGTTGAACCAGGCACTTTAAGTTTAACTAGGGCGTCATTATTTATTAAATTTTATAGACGCTATATATGGGTAGTAATATACATGGAATGAGTTGCACTGCAAATAATTATTTGAAACAGGCCTGGAACGATATAAAAAATGAGTACGAAAAAAATCAAACATATTCAATCACGCTTTTTGAAAACACACTGGTGTGTTTTATGCGGTTGTACAATGAACTCAGACGTAAAGTAAATGAAGAGGATACTCCATGTCTGGAATGTGAATCACTAGAAAAAGAATTTGAGGAAATGCAGAATGATAATGATCTATCATTATTTATGAGAACATTGCGTACTAATGATACACAAATTTATTCAGGGGTTTCAGGAGGTATTACATATACTATACAATATGTTCAAGATGTTGATATTGTTAGAGTGTCCTTGCCGGGCAGAGGTTCAGAGTCTATCACAGATTTTAAAGGTTATTATTGGTATGGCTTTATGGAATATATCGAAAACATTAATGCGTGTGATGATGTTTTTTCTGAGTATTGTTTAGATGATGAAAATATGAGTATCCAGCCAGAACAGATAAATATGCCGAGAATATCTGATTTAGATACTGGTATTGATTTGTCTGGCATATCTTTTATTCAGAGTGAAATTAATAAAACATATGGATTAAAATACGCTCCAGTAGATGGCGATGGATATTGTCTGTTAAGAGCCATACTGGTTTTAAAAGAACATGAGTATTCATGGGCGCTGGGCAGCCATAAGACGCAAAAGCAAGTATACGAAGAGTTTATTAAAATTGTTGATAAACAAACGATCGAGGCTCTTGTTGATACGGCATTCTATAATCTCAGGGAAGATGTAAAGACATTATTTGGCGTTGATCTGCAATCTGACAACAAAATTCAGGGTGTGGGTAGTTTTATGTCATGGAGCTTTCTGTTTTTTAAAAAACAATTCATTGATAGTTGCTTGAATGACAAAAAATGCATACTGCATTTACCCGAGTTTATATTTAATGATAACAAGAATTTGCTTGCTTTAGATACCGACACGTCGGATAGGATTAAAGCGGTGAAGAATTTTCTTGCTGTTCTTTCAGATAGCATTTGCTCATTATTTATTGTTAATAGTAATGTGGCATCAATCTCCTTGGGAAATGAATCCTTTTCAACAGATGAAGATCTTGAGTATGGTTATTTAATAAACACTGGCAATCATTATGATGTTTACCTCCCTCCTGAACTTTTTTCTCAGGCTTATAAGTTAAAAAATAAGGAAATGAATGCGCAACTTGACTATTTAAATCGTTATGCAACTTAATGGCAAAGGCATATGCTAAAAACCATTGTTATTAGTCTCACACTTTTTTATTGGTAAATATTGTCTCTGTATTGGTAACGCCGCAGATATTCTGTTTAGCCACAGGTGCAATTATCAGCGGCGTACGCGAGGCAGGGGCTAATCAGGCATAGTTTGCGTCAAACCTTGCCTGTTTTTGAAGATGTATATAGAAAAACAGGCGTTCAACAAGCCATTTTGCGAACCTGTTCCCGGAAAAAAGTCATATTTCTGTCACACTCTTTAATGATTGATAACAAAAGAGGTGCCAGGAATGAACAAAACGCTAATCGCCGCAACTGTGGCAGGGATAGTTTTACTCGCTTCAAATGCTCAGGCACAAACCGTACCGGAAGGCTATCAGCTACAGCAAGTGCTCATGATGAGCCGCCATAACTTACGTGCGCCGCTGGCGAACAATGGCAGTGTGCTGGAGCAGTCGACGCCGAATAAATGGCCCGAATGGGACGTCCCCGGTGGGCAACTCACCACCAAAGGTGGCGTGCTCGAAGTGTATATGGGCCATTACATGCGTGAATGGCTGGCAGAGCAGGGGATAGTGAAATCGGGGGAATGCCCGCCGCCGGACACCGTTTATGCCTATGCCAATAGTCTGCAACGTACCGTCGCTACCGCCCAGTTCTTTATTACTGGTGCATTCCCTGGGTGTGATATTCCTGTGCATCACCAGGAAAAAATGGGCACTATGGACCCAACCTTTAACCCGATGATCACCGATGATTCCGCCGCATTCAGTGAACAGGCGGTGGCGGCAATGGAGAAAGAGCTCAGCAAACTCCAGCTTACCGACAGCTACCAGCTACTGGAAAAAATCGTTAACTATAAAGATTCCCCTGCCTGTAAAGAGAAACAACAGTGTTCGCTGGTGGATGGCAAAAATACCTTTAGCGCCAAGTATCAACAAGAACCAGGTGTTTCCGGGCCGCTGAAAGTCGGCAACTCGCTGGTAGATGCGTTTACTTTGCAATACTACGAAGGTTTTCCGATGGATCAGGTGGCCTGGGGAGAAATCAAATCTGACCAGCAGTGGAAGGTATTGTCGAAGCTGAAAAACGGTTACCAGGACAGTCTGTTTACCTCACCGGAAGTGGCGCGCAATGTTGCGAAACCGCTGGTCAGTTATATCGACAAAGCCCTGGTCACCGATCGCGCCAGTGCTCCGAAAATCACGGTGTTAGTTGGGCACGACTCCAACATAGCCTCTCTGTTAACGGCGCTGGATTTCAAACCGTATCAGTTGCATGACCAGAACGAACGCACGCCGATTGGCGGCAAAATCGTTTTCCAGCGTTGGCATGACAGCAAAGCCAATCGCGATTTGATGAAAATTGAATATGTGTACCAGAGTGCGGAACAGTTACGTAATGCCGATGCGTTAACCCTGCAGGCACCTGCGCAGCGCGTGACGCTGGAATTAAGCGGTTGCCCGATAGATGCCAACGGTTTCTGCCCGATGGATAAGTTTGATAGCGTGTTGAATGAGGCGGTGAAATAACAGAAAACTCCCCCGCGAGAAGCGGGGGAGTCGCTGGTTAAACGTTTTTACGTTCGATGGTCTGTTCGCCCCAAAAAAGCGAATCTTTATCGGTCTTAGCAAAGGCTTTGACTAACACTTCATCACTACCTTCTTCCCAAATCTTTTCTGCCATTTTTTCGTCGTACCCGGCGACTTCGAAAATGGCCTCGGCTATTTCCGGCGACGTATTGCGCAGAGATGCCCATTCACCGACGTGATGAGCTTTCGCTTCTTGAGTTGGCATGCGTATCCTCCTGTTGAAGATTAGCCGTTAAGTTTAACTGCCAGACCTGCGACATATTCCCCTTGATAACGAGCAATAGACAGTTCTTCCTGGCTTGGCTGGCGTGAGCCGTCACCGCCTGCGATGGTGGTTGCGCCGTACGGCGTACCGCCGCGAACCTGTGAAACGTCAAATAATTCCTGCGCTGCGTAGCCAATGGGGACAATCACCATGCCGTGATGCGCAAGGGTCGTCCAGGTGGATGTGATGGTTTGTTCCTGACCGCCGCCAGTACCGGTGGAACTAAAGACGCTCGCCAGTTTTCCGTATAGTGCGCCGGAAGCCCACAGGCCGCCCGTCTGGTCGAGGAAGGTACGCATTTGACCGGACATGTTGCCAAAGCGGGTAGGTGTACCAAAAATAATGGCGTCGTAATCGGCCAGTTCTTGCGGGGTTGCAACCGGTGCAGTTTGCGTTTTACCGCCTGCTTTTTCAAATAATTGCGGCGGCATGGTTTCCGGTACACGCTTAACGACAACTTCTGCACCATCCACTTTGCTTGCACCCTCAGCGACTGCGCGTGCCATCGTTTCAATATGTCCGTACATGGAATAATAAAGCACCAGAACTTTAGCCATTTCTAACCACTCCTCGTGTTATCTCTATTCCGTAGCGATTCGCTACCACTTATTTAAAGATAAGACGTCCTTTTCAGAGTGCAAATTTCACAACCACTTATTTGATTTATAACAACTTTCACAAGCACGTAATTTTGTCGCAAAATGACACATTTTTATCTCATCGCGTTTTTTTAATCATAAGAGCGGCTTATGGATAATTATTGGAGATGATATCTATTCTCGCTAAGAAGCTGTTGCAGGATATTACCAAACGCGGGTCTGCCCGCGTCAGTTCACTAAGCTTAGTCCCACGTAGCGAAAATATGGCAGCCGCCATACGCCGCGTTAATTCTATGCAATATGATGTCTATACCCAGACGGAGGTCAGTAATGGCAAACCATCGAGGCGGTTCCGGCAATTTTGCAGAAGACCGCGAAAGAGCATCAGAAGCAGGTAAAAAAGGTGGCAAGAGCAGTCACGGCAAAAGCGACAACTAGCCGGGCTAATCAATGACGAATGCATTTTTTTCTTAAGCTCGTCAAAAAGTCATCACCGCCGGTAACCCGGCGGTTTTCTGTTTATGGCTCCTGATGAACAACTTCTGGCGGTGGAACGTCAACCAACCTTCTGCTTAATAACGCATTGAGTAAAATCGCGCCAAAGGTTGCTGTACCGATCCCTCCCAACGTAAAACCGCCAAGCGTGAGAGCAAAATCACCCGCGCCCAGAACGAAGGTTACTGCGACCATAATCAAATTACCGTTCTGGCTTAAATCGACACGGTTTTGTACCCATATCCTTGCGCCTGCGACGGCAATCAGCCCGAACACAACAATTGATGCACCACCAATCACCGCGGCCGGAATGGTATGGATCAGCGCGCCAAATTTCGGCGAAAAGCCCAACAGCATAGCGATGACGGCAGCTGCAACAAACACCAGCGTCGAGTAGACTTTTGTCACGGCCATCACACCGATATTTTCAGCATAGGTGGTGACGCCGCTACCGCCGACAGAGCCGGAAAGCATCGTTGCCAGACCATCACCGACGAATGCTCGCCCCATATACGGGTCCATATTGCGTCCGGTCATCCCGGCGACCGCCTTGAGATGACCTAAGTTTTCCGCCACCAGAATCACCGCCACGGGCGCAATCAACATCATCGCCTGGCCATTAAAACCAGGAGTGGAAAAATGCGGCAGACCGAACCAGGCAGCATAGCTGACGAGAGTAAAATCGACGGCTTTTCCCAGCCCTAAAACGTTGGTCATCACGCCATACAGCAGACAGGCGACAATTAATCCTACGAGAATCAATAACCGCTGGATCATGCCACGGGTAAACACCGCCACCAGCCCAATACACAGCACCGTCATTACCGCCATCCAGCTATCAAAGGCCGAAGCCGATACACTTTTCACTGCGATAGGCGCTAAGTTCAGGCCAATCGCCATCACCACCGCACCCGTCACCACCGGCGGCATTAGTCGTTCAATCCAGCGTGTACCAATTTTCATCACCACCAGGCCAATGACGGTATAAACCAGCCCACAGGCGATAATCCCGCCCAGCGCGATGCTGATATTCGGGTTAATGCCCTGACCGTTAAAGCCCGTCGCGGCAATCACCACGCCGACAAAAGCCGCGCTGGAGCCGAGATAACTGGGGACGCGCCCGCCGGTAATAAAGAAAAACAGTAACGTGCCGATCCCCGACATTAAAATGGAAAGATTGGGATCCAGCCCCATCAGAATCGGCATTAACACCGTCGCGCCAAACATCGCCACCGCGTGTTGAACGCCCATTACTGCCGTCTGAGCAAACGGCAATCGTTCATCCGGCGCGACCACGCCGCTCTCTGTAGAGGTCGATTTTAACTGCCAGTGAGGAAAACCGAACATTGCCATCAGCTGTCTCCTTAAGGAGGTTAACAAGCAGGGCGCATCAGCGCGTGATAACTGCGATCGAACCACACCAGCCCGTAGGGTGTGGTGTGACGATGAATCGCTTCGATGGCGCAAAACAGAATGTCGTGGGTGCCGACGCTCACCACCTGGCTGATACGGCAGTCAAACGAAACCAGAGCCTCTTCCAGTTGCGGGCATCCGGTCACACCCGTCTGCCAGCGGGCGGCGGCAAAGCGGTGTTCCATGGGCGTTTTGCCGCCAAAAAGATTTGAAAGCGGCTCCTGCCCGGCGCTCAGTGTATTTACACACAGCGTTCGATTTTCATTGAATACCGGCCAGACGGACGCCCCACGATTCAGGCACACCAGTAATGTGGGCGGCGTGTCGGTCACGCTGCAGACGGCGCTGGCGGTGAACCCGGCGCGCCCGGCTGGACCGTCCGTGGTGATGATATTGACCGCCGCGCCCATACAGGACATCGCATCGCGAAAGGTTTGTTGATCAACTATGTTCATAGTTTGCTCCTTACAACAGCCCGCAGGCTTCTTCAAAGGACAGACGTGGCAGGCGCGCAAAAAGTTTGCTGCTATCGCCATAGCCGATATTAATCAGCAGATTGCTCTTCAGCGTGCTGCCCGCAAAAAAGGCGTCGTCAACGTGTTGACGGTCAAAACCCGACATCGGGCCGGTATCCAGTCCCAGCGCACGGCAAGCGACGATCAGATAGGCCGCCTGCATGGAACTGTTGCGAAACGCTGTTTCTTCGGCAAGTTGTGGGCTGGAGGTAAACCAACTGCGGGCATCACCGTGGGGAAACAGTAGTGGTAACCGTTCATAAAATTCACTGTCCCAAGCGACGATAGCGGTGACGGGCGCGGTCAGGGTTTTTTGCAGATTGCCGCTGGAAAGCGCCGGGCGCAGACGTTCTTTTCCTTCTGCAGTGCGGATAAACACGATCCGTGCCGGAGAACAGTTAGCTGATGTCGGCCCCCATTTCATCAGGGCATAAAGCTCCTGTAACGTCTCATCGCTGACGGGTGTCTCCCGCCAGCCGTTGTGAGTGCGGGCATCGGTGAACAGGGTGCTAAGCACACCTGGGCTAACGGCTTCGTTCATAGCAATTCCTTACAGGGCGGCTTCACGGTGATGTAACAGGCTGGCAAGCCCGTTGAGTAACAGAGCATTAAACGTTTCGGGATCGGTCACGTTGCAGGCGTGTCCGCCATAGGGCATCACCATTTTCTGGCTATCGGGCAGGGCGGCATGAAGTTCACTGGAACATGCTGTTGGCACCAGCAGATCATCACTGGCGCAGATGATTTGCACCGGGCAGCGGATGCGATCCGCATGGTGACTAAAGTCAGCGCGTTTGAGGGCGTTAAGTCGACGTAGTAAATTATTTTTGCCCTGAAAATGCGCCAGTGCCAGCGCGTCTTCTGCCTCCAGGCGAGGTGCGCGGACCGCCATCCAGTCGGCGGGATAGAGGAACAACGGCTGCGCTTCCACCCATGCTTGCGCGCCGCCGCTATACAGTAATCGTTCGCGAACCTGAAAACAGCGGCGCGTATGGGCGTTTATTCGTAGCCAGCCGTTAACGCTGACCAGCATAGTTACCGACGCGGGATAATCCAGCGCCAGCTGCATCCCCACCAGCGCACCGAGCGCATGGCCGACCACCGCGTAACGCTCAATCCCTGCGGCTACCAGCGCCTGATGCAGTTCCGCTGCCATCTGGGCGATACTGTAATCTTCTGCCAGTGTGTCGGGATTATTGCCGGTGCCGCGCTGGTCGTAACAGACTACCTGATACTCCTGCTCCAGCACCGCCAGTTGCGGTAACCAGTAACTGCCGCTACCGCCAAGACCCGAAATCAACACCACTACGGGTGCATCAGCATAAGGGGGAGGTGAGAGTGAAAGTTTCATCGCGGCCTCACTTGGCGATATGCGCAATTGTGGCGATTTCCACCAGCGCGTCAGGTTTTACCAGTCCGCACTGAATGTAGAATCGCGCCGGTTTATCACCCGGAAAAAACTCGGCGTAGATTTCGTTAATCGCGGCGTAATTTTTCCAGTCGGTAATAAAGATGCTGTTGAAGGTCACATCCGCCATCGTGCCACCCGCCGTCTCGATCACCTTGCGGATAGTTTCCAGAACGTGGCGGGTTTGCGCCTTTGGGTCATCGGCAAACAGCACGTTATTATGTTGATCAAAAGCCAGCGTACCGGAGACATACACCAAGCCATCAGCCAGCGTGCCGGGAACGAAGGGGGCCAGCGGTGCGCTGCTGCCAGCGGGAATAATTACGGATTTTGGCATCGTTAAACTCCTTAAGCGATACGAGCAAAGGACGTGGGAGAAAGCGTGTCGCAGAACGTTTCGACGTCGCTGACCCAGCCAAAAAAGGTTTCGATATTGAACAACGCGGCTTTCTGTGCAAATTCCGGCCCCGCCTGGTGTGTTGCGTCTTCCAGCACCACGCCGAAATGCTCCAGAAAAAAGCCATCGCGTAGCGTCGATTCGACGCAGACGTTGGTAGCGATACCGGTGAAAACCAGATGGTGTATTCCACGGCTGCGCAAAATGCTGTCCAGCGGCGTATTGAAGAAACCGCTGTAGCGCGGCTTCGGCAGCACAATATCGCCAGGCTGCGGCACCAGTTCATCCACCAGTTGATAATCCCAGGAGCCTTTCGCCAGCAATTTCCCCTGCAGCTGCGGCTGCTTACGCATGGTTTTCAGGGCGTTCGATTTATGAAAATTCGGTGAGCCGGGGCCGCCAGCCTCGACATACTGTTCATCCCAGCCATTTTGAAACCAGATGATCAACATCCCTGCCGCTCGCGCTGCGGTCACAGCGGTTTGAATGTTGGCAATGACCGGGCGAGTGGTTGAGACATCAAACCCGGCGAGATCTAAGTAGTCGCCTGGCGTGGCATAAGCGTTTTGCATATCCACCACGATCTGCGCACTTTGCTGCGGATCGAAGGTAATGGCTTCCGGTCGAGCGGTTAAGGTTGTCATCATGCCACCTCCTGAGTCAGCGCAGAGAGATGGGCGCGGCACTGCATCAGTGGTTGAATGCGCTCGCCGAAGGTTTCGATTCCCGACAGAAAATCATCGAAGGTCAACAGCACGCCTTCTGCACCAGGCACGCTTGCGACTTCATCTAACATGCGCGCGACACTGGCGTAAGAACCGACTAACGTCCCCATATTGATGTTTACCGCCGAAGTGGGATCGGCCATCTGACGAACGTTGGTGTCAGTACCGGAGCGGGTATCTTTCTGACTTTGTTCGGTTAGCCAGCTTAACGCCTCTTCATCCGCGCCCGCTTTGTAGTGTTCCCATTTGGCGCGAGTGGCATCGTCGGTTTCATCGGCAATCACCATAAACAACACATAAGAGCCAACGTCGCGTCCGGTTTGCTCTGCGGCCTGTTTCATCCGCGCAGCGGTCGGGGCGAAAGCCGTGGGTGTATTTACGCCTTTGCCGAAACAGAAGTTGAAATCGGCATACTGGGCGGAGAACGCCATGCCAGCGTCGCTTTGCCCGGCGCAGATCACTTTCATGGGGATACTCGGTTGCGGACTGACGCGACAATCATTCATGGTGAAAAAATCGCCTTTAAAATCGCTTTTCCCCGTGCCCCACAGGTCGCGCAGCACCTGAACATATTCGGTGAGATAGTCGTAACGACGGGAGAAATAGTCATCGCCAGGCCAGATACCCATCTGCTCATACTCGGGCTTTTGCCAGCCAGTCACGAGGTTGACGCCAAAACGCCCGCCAGAGATGGAGTCGATGGTTGCGGCCATACGGGCGACGATTGCCGGAGGTAACGTTAAGGTGGCAGCAGTGGCGTAAATCTGAATGCGCGAGGTCACGGCTGCCAGACCCGCCATCAAGGTGAACGACTCAAGGTTGTGATCCCAGAACTCAGTTTTGCCGCCAAAGCCACGCAGTTTGATCATCGACAGGGCGAAATCGAAATGGTAATGCTCCGCTTTTTGCACAATGGCTTTATTCAGTTCAAAGGTCGGCATGTACTGCGGCGCGTGGGTCGAAATGAGCCAGCCGTTGTTGCCAATAGGTACGAATACGCCAATTTTCATCATCAACCTCTCTTCGTCTCGTAAAGTGAAAGTCAGACGGGGCGCTGCATCCTGCATATCCTTTTCAGCCGCGTATTGGCTTGTTTGCAAAGCGGATGCCAGTTTTTAAAAAGTGAATGTTATTAATGTGTTAGCATTGTGTTATCTAAAATATCTGGTAAAAAGTGGACTAAACGGTCAAAACAGTTGCACATAAAACATGCATCCGTGCGCGATGAGAGTGCAGAAGGTCGAGGCCGGGCGGGGGTTTTGCTATCCTGTTACCAATCTACAAGAGGGGAGAGCGCATGACGCAAGGCGCAGTGAAAACAACGGGTAAACGTTCGCGCGCAGTAAGCGCGAAGAAAAAAGCGATTCTTAGCGCAGCACTGGACACTTTTTCACAATTCGGTTTTCACGGCACAAGGCTGGAGCAGATCGCAGAGTTGGCGGGTGTTTCAAAAACCAATCTGCTGTATTACTTCCCGTCAAAAGAGGCGCTGTATATTGCCGTGCTGCGGCAGATTCTCGATATCTGGCTGGCACCGTTAAAAGCGTTTCGTGAAGATTTCGCCCCGCTGGCGGCGATAAAAGAGTACATCCGTCTGAAGCTGGAAGTCTCACGCGATTATCCGCAGGCTTCGCGCCTGTTCTGTATGGAGATGCTGGCAGGCGCGCCGTTGTTAATGGATGAACTGACGGGCGATTTGAAGGCATTAATTGATGAGAAATCGGCGCTGATTGCCGGTTGGGTCAAAAGCGGCAAACTCGCGCCGATTGATCCGCAGCATTTGATTTTTATGATTTGGGCTTCCACTCAACATTACGCCGATTTCGCCCCTCAGGTGGAGGCGGTGACAGGCGCGACGTTGCGCGATGAGGTATTTTTCAATCAAACGGTTGAAAACGTGCAGCGGATTATTATTGAGGGGATTCGACCACGTTAAAGATGCCGGAGGAGGTTGTAACATCCTCCGGCTACCTGTTTAACCGATCGTCATTAAACTGGCGTTACCGCCAGCGGCAGCGGTATTCACACTCAGCGAACGTTC
>NZ_JBQZXE010000107.1:0-12871 GCF_053555855.1 Shigella sp. SIG3 | reverse complement strand
TCCGGCTTTTTATTATTTAACTTTCGTTCAGCACACTAAACATCCCGTCTCGCATCCCCTTAACTGACTGTTTAACCTGATAAAGTTCCCTGCGCAGTTCCTGTACTTCGTTGTTATCCCAAGCAGGATCAAACATCCCTCCGAGATCTTCACGGTAACGCCCGTGCCGATCTCAAATCCCGCTTTTCTCAGCCATTTGGCGCTGATTTTGATCACCGGCGTGTCGCTGCGGTTGGGCAGATAACCCACGGTACAGCGACGCTGTGTTTTGGAAATGGTGACTTCTGGCGTAATATTGTGTTTAAGTTAGGGGCTTTCGTAATCTAGCCCAGCCCCGGCCCTAAACACAACCCCCACTCACCACAACCTAAACTCATCCGCATCCCGCCATGCCGGAAACTTTTCTCTATATTCCCGCAATGCCACCATCGACAGCTCCGCATCAATACGCGTTGCCTTATGCGCGTCGGCGGTAGCGATAATCTCGCCTTGCGGATTAATCACCCGGCTGTCACCGCGATAATGGCAGCCGTTGCCATCGCTGCCGACGCGATTGCATCCCGCCACATACGCCTGATTCTCAATCGCGCGGGCCGTCAGCAATGCCTGCCAGTGCAGAGAGCGCGGAGCTGGCCAGTTGGCGACGTACAGGGCGAGGTCATAATCGTTGAGATTGCGCGACCACACTGGAAAACGTAAGTCGTAGCACACCAGCGGCAAAATACGCCAGCCGCGCCATTCCACAATCACTCGCGCATTGCCCGCTTTATAATGCAGATGCTCATCTGCCATGCGGAACAGATGACGCTTATCATAAAAATGTACCGTGCCGCCCGGCTCAACCAGCAAAAAGCGGTTAACCGAACCAGACTCCGTTTGTAATGCAACACTGCCTGCAATCAGCGCATTGCACTGCTGCGCCTTAGCTGTCATCCAGTTCACTACGTCATCTTGTGCAAGCGACGAAGCTGCCGCTTCCATGGCAAAGCCGCTGGTAAACATCTCCGGTAGAACGATCACATCGCGCCCGGTAATACCTTCCAGTTGACGATCAAAATGGCGCAGGTTGGCAGGACCATCCACCCACACCAACGGTTGCTGCAAAAGCGTAATCTTCAAACTAGGCACGGTGTACAACTCCTTTATGCGAAGGGTTTTATAACTTTAACACCTTATCAGGCAGTTGCCTTAGCGCAGAATAAATTGATAACAAATGCTGATATTGGAAATATCTGATTTGCAAATTATCGTGTTATCGCCAGGCTTTAGGAGGTTAATAACATGGGCAGGATAAGCTCGGGAGGAATGATGTTTAAGGCAATAACGACAGTCGCCGCACTGGTCATCGCCACCAGTGCAATGGCGCAGGATGATTTAACCATTAGCAGCCTTGCAAAGGGCGAAACCACCAAAGCTGCGTTTAATCAGATGGTGCAAGGGCATAAGCTACCTGCATGGGTGATGAAAGGCGGTACTTATACTCCCGCACAAACCGTAACGTTGGGAGATGAGACGTATCAGGTGATGAGCGCGTGCAAACCGCATGACTGTGGCTCGCAACGTATCGCTGTGATGTGGTCCGAGAAATCTAATCAGATGACGGGGCTGTTCTCGGCTATTGATGAGAAAACGTCGCAAGAGAAACTCACCTGGCTGAATGTGAACGATGCGCTTTCGATTGATGGTAAAACGGTGCTGTTCGCGGCGTTGACCGGCAGCCTGGAAAACCATCCGGATGGCTTTAATTTTAAATAATTAGCGGATAAAGAAACGGAGCCTTTCGGCTCCGTTATTCAATTACGCGGCTTCAACTTTCCGCACTTTCTCCGGCAACTTTACCGGCTTCGTCGCCAGCTCTTCCGGATCAAAGTCATCAACGTTAATACTGCGCAGACGGCTTTCTTCCGCTTTCACCAGAATAGCGGCTTCATCTTTATCAATCAGCCCCTTCGTCAGCGCGTTGTGCGCCAGTTCATCCAGACGGGTAAATGGCAGATTTTTACCCAGCTCTTTACAGATCCGCTGATGAATCGAGTCGGCGGCAATCACATCCACCAACGCCTCTTCCAGTAAACCAACCGGGTTATGCTCGCTTGGCGTCAGGTACTGACCGCGACCAATACGTGAACGAGTGGCGTTCGGCACTTGTAAAATCTTCGCCACTTTATGATCCAGCTTGTCAGACGGTGCCAGATAATGACGTCCGGTCGGGAAGATCACCACATTCAGCAGCCCGGCAACCACGCGGTTCGGGAAGTTTTGCAGTAAATCGTCCATCGCCTGTTCTGCCTGATACAGCGCATCCTGTACGCCCCAGTGCACCAGCGGCAGATCGGCTTCATTACGGCCTTCGTCGTCATAACGCTTCAGAACGGCAGAGGCGAGGTAAAGCTGGCTTAAAATATCCCCCAGACGTGCCGAGATACGCTCACGACGTTTCAGGCTGCCGCCCAGCAGTGCCATCGAGACATCAGAAAGCAGGGCGAGGTTGGCGCTCAGGCGGTTCAGGTGCTGATAGTAGCGTTTAGTGGCATCGCCGGTTGGCGTGCTGCTGGTTAAACCGCGCGTCAGGCCCAGCCAGAAGCTGCGAACTTTGTTGCTACCGACGTGACCGATATGTTTGAACAACAGTTTATCGAACGCGTTGACGTCATTGTTCTTCGCCGCTTCCATCTCTTCCAGCACGTACGGATGGCAACGAATCGCTCCTTGTCCGAAGATCATCATGCTGCGGGTCAGAATGTTAGCCCCTTCAACGGTGATGGCAATCGGTGCGCCCTGGTAAGCACGCGCCAGGAAGTTGCTTTGCCCGAGCATAATGCCTTTACCGCCGGTAATATCCATCGTATCAATAATCGACTGCTGCCCGCGGTGGGTACAGTGATACTTAACGATAGCCGACAGCACGGCAGGTTTTTCGCCGAGCATAATGCCGTAGGTAATCAGCGATGCCGCAGCATCCATTACATAAGCGTTCCCGGCAATACGCGCCAGCGGCTCTTCAATCCCTTCCATCTTACCGATAGAGATTTTGAACTGACGGCGAATGTGAGAATACGCGCCCGTTGCCAGCGCTACCGATTTCACGCCGCCGGTTGAGTTGGAAGGCAGGGTGATGCCGCGGCCTACCGAGAGGCACTCCACCAGCATCCGCCAGCCTTGCCCGGCCATTTTCGGCCCGCCGATTATGTAATCGATCGGCACGAAGACATCTTTACCGCGCGTCGGTCCGTTCTGGAACGGTACGTTCAGCGGGAAGTGGCGACGACCAATTTCCACGCCCGGCGTGGTGGTTGGGATCAGCGCACAGGTAATGCCTAAATCTTCTGCACCGCCGAGTAATTTTTCCGGGTCGGAGAGTTTAAACGCCAGCCCAAGCACGGTCGCAATCGGTGCCAGCGTAATGTAGCGTTTGTTCCAGGTCAGACGCATCCCCAGCACCTGCTGGCCCTGCCATTCGCCCATGCAGACAATCCCGGTGTCCGGAATCGCGCCCGCATCGGAACCCGCTTCCGGGCTGGTCAGTGCAAAGCAGGGGATCTCCTGACCACGCGCCAGACGCGGCAGATAGTGATCTTTCTGCTCGTCAGTGCCGTAATGTTGCAACAGTTCGCCCGGGCCTAATGAGTTTGGCACGCCGACGGTAATCGCCAGGATCCCGCTCACGCCAGAGAGTTTTTGCAGCACACGAGACTGGGCATAAGCTGAGAACTCCAGTCCGCCGTACTCTTTTTTGATAATCATCGCGAAGAAGCGATGCTCTTTAAGGTACGCCCACAACTCCGGCGGCAGATCCGCCAGCTCATGAGTAATCTGGAAATCATTCGCCATCCGGCAGGCTTCTTCTACCGGGCCGTCGAGAAACGCTTGCTCTTCAGCGGTCAGGCGCGGCTGCGGATAGTTATGCAGCTTTTTCCAGTCCGGCTTGCCCTGGAACAAGTCGCCCTCCCACCAGGTGGTGCCCGCATCAATCGCTTCTTTCTCAGTGCGCGACATCGGCGGCATCACCTTACGGAAACCGCGAAATACCGGCGCGGAAATCATCGACTTACGCATAGGCGCAAAGTTAAATGGCACGAGGATAATGGTCAGAGGCACCAGTACCCACGCCGACCACAGACCAGCAACGCCGAGGGCGGCTGTCCAGGCGAGCAAAATCAGACTGCTGATAAATAAGCTCACGCGGTGATAGAACAACGCGCCGAGCAGGACAACCGTAGCGAGAATACTCAAAATCATCATAACGAAAAGCCCCTTACTTGTAGGAGGTCTGACCACTTGTGATGATATGGTTGTAGTGGATGTAAAAACATTTAGCAATGTGTTTACAATATAATTACAACAAAGCTCACATTGTTGCTGTTTTTATCCGCACTTCAGGTCAAAAAGTCCTGGTCATAGCACCTGCCCGTACTTCTCGCTTTTGGCGGTATCCGGTACACTGCATTTTGTCTATTACATTTATGCTGAAGGATATCCTCATGTACCAGGATCTTATTCGTAACGAACTGAACGAAGCGGCGGAAACGCTGGCTAACTTTTTAAAAGATGACGCCAATATTCACGCCATTCAGCGCGCGGCGGTCCTGTTAGCAGACAGCTTTAAAGCCGGTGGCAAAGTGCTTTCCTGCGGCAACGGCGGTTCCCATTGCGACGCTATGCACTTTGCCGAAGAGTTGACCGGTCGCTACCGTGAAAACCGTCCGGGCTACCCGGCGATTGCTATTTCTGACGTTAGTCATATTTCCTGCGTCGGTAATGATTTCGGTTTCAATGATATTTTCTCCCGCTACGTTGAAGCGGTAGGTCGCGAAGGCGATGTACTGCTGGGGATCTCCACCTCCGGTAACTCTGCAAACGTGATCAAAGCGATCGCAGCGGCGCGTGAGAAGGGGATGAAAGTGATCACCCTGACCGGTAAAGACGGCGGTAAAATGGCTGGCACGGCGGATATCGAAATTCGCGTTCCGCACTTTGGTTATGCCGACCGCATTCAGGAGATTCACATTAAAGTGATCCATATCCTGATCCAGTTAATTGAAAAAGAGATGGTTAAGTAAGTCTGGCGTAGGCCGGATAAGGCGTTTACGCCGCATCCGGCACTTGTGCGCTGATGCCTGATGCGATGCTGACGCGTCTTATCATGCCTACAAATCTGTACCCGAACCGTAGGCCGAATAATTCGTTTACGCCGCATCCGACCTGAAAATTCTTAAATCAATCTTCGCCGGGGTCCATGCGCTCCCGCTGTTGTGGAGGTTACCCATGTGCGAATTGCTCGGGATGAGCGCCAACGTCCCTACCGATATCTGCTTTAGTTTCACCGGACTTGTACAGCGTGGTGGTGGAACCGGGCCACATAAAGATGGCTGGGGCATTACCTTTTACGAAGGTAAAGGCTGTCGCACATTTAAAGATCCACAACCCAGCTTTAATTCCCCCATCGCCAAACTTGTCCAGGACTACCCGATAAAATCCTGTTCGGTGGTGGCTCATATTCGCCAGGCTAATCGGGGCGAGGTGGCGCTGGAAAATACTCACCCATTTACCCGCGAGTTATGGGGGCGTAACTGGACTTATGCCCATAACGGACAACTGACGGGCTACAAATCACTGGAAACCGGCAACTTCCGCCCGGTCGGTGAAACCGACAGCGAAAAAGCCTTTTGCTGGCTGCTGCATAAATTAACGCAGCGTTACCCGCGCACGCCGGGCAACATGGCGGCAGTATTTAAATATATCGCCTCACTGGCGGATGAACTGCGGGCGAAGGGCGTTTTCAACATGCTGCTTTCGGACGGGCGCTATGTAATGGCGTATTGCTCGACTAATTTACACTGGATCACCCGCCGCGCGCCGTTTGGCGTGGCAACGTTGCTGGATCAGGATGTGGAAATCGACTTCAGCTCGCAGACCACACCGAATGATGTGGTCACGGTGATTGCGACACAGCCGCTGACGGGCAATGAAACCTGGCAAAAAATTATGCCAGGCGAATGGCGCTTATTTTGCCTCGGGGAGCGTGTAGTTTGATGCCAGTTGTGGCTGCACCACTTCGTGGCTTAACGGCTTGCTGACCACGTAACGGCCATTGGCCACAGAAACGGTCGGTGGCTTACGGGTTTGCTCAAAGTAGTCGTAGCCCGGCTTCAGCTGCTCCCAGAAGTCCTTAAAGTTGGAATATTTATGGCGCTTCATATTGGCGTCGGTCATGCGGAATGGGTAAATACTCACCTGCACGCTCGGCTGACCAAACACCAGCGCACCAGTAACGAACTGGAAGATCTCATCAATACCCTGATTGGTCATTGCGTAGCAGCCGATGGATACACAATCGCCGTGGATCATTAGGTATTTCCCTTCATAACCATGCGCACGGTCATAAGCATTGGGGAATCCAATATTAATCGCTTTGTAGTAACGGCTGTCTGGTTTTAACTGATTACGCTGGACGCTATAAAACCCTTCCGGGCTTTTGAAATCGCCCTGACGCTGTTTTGGCCCTAAGCCGCCGGAATATTTACAGATTTTATAACTGTCGAGCAGTTGATATTGCTCGCCCATTTTGACGTAAAGATCGAGCGTACGTTCTTCCTTGAAGATCTGGATGTAGACAGGGGATCCCATCAACTGCTGCTTATACTCTTTGCTCACTGGCGTGGTCGAGCTACTGCTGCCCAGCAAACCGGCAAACGAAACGCACGGGATCAACAACATCGCAAGAATTAATGCGATTTTACGCATACTGCTTATTCCTTGATAAAACGGTTACACACGCCAGGACGGCAAAATGGCTCCCAAATCGGAATAGTCTGGATTTGGAAGGCTCACATTATCACCAAAAGAGTTTTACGCAAGCCTGTCGGCGCTGGGTTTACAAATTTAGCACAGGGGCAGTTTTCAATAGTCCGAAAAGCGCATGTATCATTTATTTCCTAATATTATGAAATCTCAATAGTAATATGCAAATAAGCAATTAATAATCCCGTTTACTCCTCCGGTCTTTTAAAATTCTCACCTTCATTCAGCCGGTTTATGTCTTTCATGTCTTCGTTCTTGCTCGGCAGATTTTTGCATCCAGGCGTGTTTTCGTTATGCGTTTTGCTCCCTTTACTCGCCAGCGCCACCACAACCGGGAGCAGATAAAACAGCATCCAGAATGGTTTCCTGCGCCGCTCAAGGCGAGTGACAGACGCTGGCAGGAGCTGGCGGAAAACAACCACTTTTTAAGCAGCGATCACCTGCATAACATCACCGAAGTGGCGATTCACCGCCTGGAGCAGCAGCTTGGCAAGCCTTACGTCTGGGGCGGCACGCGGCCCGATCAAGGCTTCGATTGTAGTGGGTTAGTTTTTTATGCCTACAACAAGATCCTTGAGGCGAAACTCCCGCGCACGGCTAATGAGATGTACCACTACCGTCGGGCAACGATTGTGGCGAATAACGACCTGCGCCGGGGAGATTTGCTATTTTTCCATATCCACAGCCGCGAGATTGCCGACCATATGGGGGTGTATCTGGGCGACGGTCAGTTTATTGAGTCACTGCGCACCGGGGAAACCATTCGGGTAAGCCGGTTAGCCGAACCTTTCTGGCAGGACCATTTTTTAGGCGCACGCAGGATTTTGACGGAAGAGATGATTTTGTAGGACGGATAAGGCGTTTACGCCGCATCCGGCGGTTGTGCACGGATGCCTGATGCGACGCTGACGCGTCTTATCATGCCTACAAATCTGTGCGTTTTTGCGAGCCGCTTTCCCGATATAACACAGCGTCATTGTCGGCCTTTCCTTTTCCTCTTACCGTTGAGAAAAAGGAGTCGCTATGTCGGAATATCGTCGTTATTACATCAAGGGGGGAACATGGTTTTTCACGGTAAATTTACGCAATCGTCGAAGCCATCTTCTGACCATCCAGTTCCAGACGCTCCGTAACGCCATTATTAACGTTAAGCGAGACAGACCTTTTGAAATTAACGCCTGGGTCGTTTTGCCGGAGCATATGCATTGCATATGGACATTACCCGAAAGCGATGATGATTTTTCCTCTCGCTGGCGGGAGATTAAAAAGCAGTTCACCCATGCTTGCGGATTGAAAAATATCTGGCAACCGCGTTTTTGGGAGCATGCCATTCGCAATACAAAAGATTATCGCCATCATGTTGATTATATTTATATAAATCCAGAGAAACATGGCTGGGTAAAGCAGGTGAGTGATTGGCCATTCTCAACGTTCCATCGCGATGTCGCGCGAGGGTTATATCCCATCGATTGGGCGGGAGACATAACGGATTTAAGTGCCGGGGAGCGTATCATTTTATAACTGTGCGCTGGTGCCGGATGCGCTTACGCTTATCCGGCCTACAAATCGTGCTTTAACGGTAGGCCGGATAAGGCGTTCACGCCGCATCCGGCAGTTATGCGCAGATGCCTGATGCGACGCTGGCGCGTCTTATCATGCCTAAAAACTTGTGCCTGAACGGTAGGCCGGATAAGGCGTTTACGCCGCATCCGGCAATTGTGCACCGATGCCGGATTCTTACATCAACGCCCCCATAATCTTCAACTCCAGCTCATCCGGCACTTCGTTATACGACAGCACATGCAGCCCCGGCGCAAACAACCTTGCATAACGCGCCAGCAAAGGGCGTAGCTGCGGCGGCACCAGCAGCACCGGATCTTTCCCCGCCGCTTTCATCTGCTCTTTCACCTGTGGCATCGTGCTCTGGAACTGGTTGAGCATATTCGGGTCAACCGGCACGCTGTCGAGCATCACTTTGCCGGCCTGTTGCGCCTGATTCACTACGTTGGTCAGCAGATTTTCCAGCTCATTATTCAGCGTATACACCGTCAGCTCCTGCTTGCGAACGAACGGATGAGTAATGCTGCGCCGCAGCGCCAGGCGCACATCGGCCGCCAGCAGAATATGATCTTTAGTCACCGTGCTACTGGCGACCAGCACGGTGGCGATGGTGACGATATCGCGCAGGGAAACGCCTTCGGTCAGCAGCGCCCGGTACACTTTCAGCAATTGGCTGTAATTGAGCGCCGCGCTTAAATCCTCCGCCAGGCGCGGTGCCATCGACGACAAACGGTTATGCAACTGCGTGATGTCATCATAGTTAAACAAATCAGGAATATAGCTGCGCACAATCTTGTTCACATGGGTGGCAATCACACTGGCGCTGTCGATCACCTGATACCCCATATTCAGAGCCTTCGCTTTCTGCGCAGGCTGGATCCAGGTGACCGGTATCCCGTACGCCGGGTCGTTCCCCAGCACGCCGTCAATCTCGCCGTAGGTTTCGCTGGAGGGCAGCGCCATCAGTTTATCCGCCGGAATATCCGCTTCATCAGCCTTAATGCCGTTGATGAAAATAGCGTACTGGCTGGGCTTGAGGCGGAAGTTTTCCCGAATGCGGATCTCCGGCAGCAGCACGCCGTTACCGTCGGAAATCACCTGCCGAACGCCGCGAATCCGCTGGGTGAGCGGGTTGCCCTGCGCTTTGTCCACCAGCGCCACCAGCTTGTAGCCGAGGCTTAAGCTGATGGGCTCGATCAGCGGAATAGTTTCCCAACTGACCTGTTGTTCGCTGGTTTCAGTGATGGTGCGGGTCAGCGTTTCGAGGCTTTTCTCTTCCGCCTCCGCCGCCTGCGGGCGTTTGCTCATCCGCCAGCCGGTAAAGCCAAGCAGGGCGCTGAACAGCAAAAACGGCAGATGCGGCATCCCCGGCACCACCGCCAGCACGAACATGATCCCGGTGGCGGTGTAGAGCACCGACGGGCTTGCCAGCAACTGGTGGCGCACGTCATGGGCGATATCGCCGTTGTCGCTGACGCGGGTGACGATAATCGCCGCCGCGGTGGAGAGCAGCAGGGAAGGGATCTGCGCCACCAGGCCGTCGCCGATGGTCATCAGCACGTATTGCTGGAAGGCGGCGTCGGCGCTCAGGTTGTATTTGAAGATGCCGATACAGACGCCGCCGCTCAGGTTGATCGCCAGAATCATCATCCCGGCGATGGCGTCTCCGCGTACAAACTTCGATGCCCCGTCCATCGCGCCGTAGAAATCGGCCTCGCTGGCAACATCTTTACGCCGGGTTTGCGCCTGCGCCTGGTTGATCAATCCGGCGTTAAGATCGGCGTCAATCGCCATCTGTTTGCCGGGCATCGCGTCCAGGGTAAAGCGGGCAGAAACCTCGGAAATACGCTCGGCCTCTTTGGTGACGACGATAAAGTTGATTGTCAACAGCGTCAGTAAATCCGAGCGTGAAAGCATTATCGCCGCGCTGCACGGGCAGTCGATTTTTAACGGTGGTGGGCTGTCGCCGTTAAATAAAATCAGCCCGTCTCATCCGCCAAAACCTGCCACCGTGGCGGTGCCGGAAGAGACGGAGAAAAAAGCGCGTGATGTGAATGAGAAAACGGCGCTGCTGAAGAAGAAATCCGCCACCGAGCTTGGCGAGTTGGCAACCAGTATCAACACCATTGCCCGTGATGCGCATATGGAAGCGAATCTGGAGATGGAGATTGTTCCCCAGGGATTACGCGTGCTGATTAAAGACGACCAGAATCGCAATATGTTCGAACGCGGCAGCGCGCAGATTATGCCGTTCTTTAAAACTTTGCTGGTGGAGCTCGCGCCAGTGTTCGACTCGCTCTATAACAAAATTATTATTACCGGGCATACCGATGCGATGGCCTACAAAAACAATATCTACAACAACTGGAACCTTTCGGGCGATCGCGCGCTTTCAGCTCGTCGGGTGCTGGAAGAGGCCGGAATGCCGGAAGATAAAGTGATGCAGGTAAGCGCAATGGCGGACCAGATGCTGCTGGACGCGAAGAATCCGCAAAGCGCGGGCAATCGGCGTATTGAGATTATGGTACTGACCAAAAGTGCGTCCGATACGCTGTATCAATACTTTGGTCAGCATGGGGATAAAGTGGTGCAGCCGCTGGTGCAAAAGCTGGATAAGCAGCAGGTGCTTTCGCAGCGAATGCGCTAAATGCTGAATCTTTACGCATTTCTCAAAACCTGAAATCACTGTATACTTTACCAGTGTTGAGAGGTGAGCAATGCGTAAAATCATTCATGTGGATATGGACTGCTTTTTCGCAGCGGTGGAGATGCGCGACAATCCCGCTCTGCGCGATATCCCTATTGCTATTGGCGGCAGCCGCGAACGTCGGGGGGTGATCAGCACCGCCAATTATCCCGCGCGTAAATTTGGCGTACGTAGCGCTATGCCTACTGGGATGGCGCTCAAATTATGCCCACATCTCACCTTGCTTCCGGGGCGCTTTGACGCCTACAAAGAAGCCTCAAATCATATCCGTGAAATCTTCTCGCGCTACACCTCGCGCATTGAACCGTTGTCACTGGATGAGGCTTATCTCGATGTTACCGATAGCGTCCATTGCCACGGTTCTGCGACCCTCATCGCCCAGGAAATCCGCCAGACGATCTTCAACGAGCTGCAACTGACGGCATCTGCGGGCGTGGCACCAGTAAAGTTTCTCGCCAAAATCGCCTCCGACATGAATAAACCCAACGGTCAGTTTGTGATTACGCCGGCAGAAGTTCCGGCATTTTTACAAACCTTACCACTGGAAAAAATCCCCGGCGTCGGCAAAGTCTCGGCGGCAAAACTGGAAGCGATGGGGCTGCGGACCTGCGGTGATGTACAAAAGTGTGATCTGGTGATTCTGCTTAAACGCTTTGGCAAATTTGGCCGCATTTTGTGGGAGCGTAGTCAGGGGATTGACGAGCGCGACGTTAACAGCGAACGGTTACGAAAATCCGTCGGCGTGGAACGCACGATGGCGGAAGATATTCATCACTGGTCTGAATGTGAAGCGATTATCGAGCGGCTGTATCCGGAACTTGAACGCCGTCTGGCAAAGGTAAAACCTGATTTACTGATTGCTCGCCAGGGGGTGAAATTAAAGTTCGACGATTTTCAGCAGACCACCCAGGAGCACGTCTGGCCGCGGCTGAATAAAGCTGACTTAATCGCCACCGCGCGTAAAACCTGGGATGAACGCCGCGGCGGGCGCGGTGTGCGTCTGGTGGGGCTGCATGTGACGTTGCTTGACCCGCAAATGGAAAGACAACTGGTGCTGGGATTATGATGTATACTATTATGTATATTCTGGTGTGCATTATTATGAGGGTATCACTGTATGCATCGGATTCTCGCTGAAAAATCGGTCAATATCACTGAGTTACGTAAAAACCCAGCTAAATACTTTATTGATCAACCAGTTGCGGTTCTTTCTAATAATCGCCCCGCAGGATATCTCTTAAGTGCCAGCGCATTCGAAGCGTTAATGGACATGCTTGCTGAACAAGAGGAGAAAAAGCCCATAAAGGCGCGCTTTCGTCCAAGTGCTGCAAGATTAGAGGAAATTACACGCCGCGCTAAACAATATCTTAATGATATGACGGATGATGATTTCAATGACTTTAAGGAATAAGGATGCGGGTATTCAAAACAAAACTTATTCGCCTGCAACTTACAGCAGAGGAACTTGATGCGTTAACGGCGGATTTTATTTCCTATAAGCGTGACGGTGTTTTGCCAGATATATTTGGTCGCGATGCACTCTACGACGACTCGTTTACCTGGCCATTAATCAAATTTGAGCGAGTTGCTCATATTCATCTGGCAAATGTGAATAATCCATTTCCGCCACAGTTGCGCCAATTCAGCAGAACGAATGACGAAGCGCATTTGGTATATTGTCAGGGTGCGTTTGATGAGCAAGCATGGTTGCTCATTGCCATTCTGAAGCCTGAACCTCATAAACTGGCTCGAGATAACAACCAAATGCATAAAATTGGAAAAATGGCAGAAGCGTTTCGCATG
>NZ_JBQZXE010000106.1:0-12903 GCF_053555855.1 Shigella sp. SIG3 | reverse complement strand
GGGGTAACAGCCTGCGGCCTTTTTTGTATCTGGCACCCATGAAAAAAGTCTTAACGCAGAACGCTAAGACTTTATTTTTCAAGCAAAAAAGATTACTTGCTGGTATCCAGTTCTTCGAAACCTTTCACCAGATCATCAATCGCTTTCATCTGCTTGAGGAACGGTTCCAGTTTAGCCAGCGGCAGCGCGGATGGACCATCACATTTCGCATGTTCCGGATCCGGATGCGCTTCAATAAACAGCCCCGCCAGACCTACCGCCATACCGGCTCGTGCCAGCTCAGCCACCTGAGCACGACGACCACCGGAAGCTGCGCCAAACGGATCGCGGCATTGCAGTGCGTGGGTCACGTCGAAAATCACCGGCGAGTTACCAGACACTTTCTTCATAATGCTGAAGCCCAGCATATCGACAACCAGGTTGTCATAGCCGAAGTTAGCACCACGATCGCAAAGAATCACTTTTTCGTTGCCGCCTTCTTTGAATTTATCAACGATATTACCCATCTGCCCCGGGCTGACAAACTGTGGTTTCTTGACGTTAATTACCGCACCGGTTTTCGCCATGGCTTCAACCAGGTCAGTCTGGCGAGCAAGAAACGCCGGCAACTGAATCACATCCACGACATCAGCAACGGGCTGTGCCTGACTTGGTTCGTGAACGTCGGTGATAATTTTCACGCCAAAAGTCTGCTTCAACTCCTGGAAGATTTTCATCCCTTCTTCCAGGCCCGGTCCACGATAAGAGTGGATGGAGGAGCGGTTGGCTTTGTCAAAAGAGGCTTTGAACACGTAAGGGATACCCAGTTTCTGGGTCACAGTTACGTAGTGCTCGCAAATGCGCATCGCCAGATCGCGAGATTCCAGCACGTTCATACCGCCAAACAGTACGAACGGCAGGTCATTTGCTACGTTGATGTCGCCAATGCTAACCACTTTTTGTTTCATAGGATCGCCTTAATCTTGAGTAAAATGTCGATTAATTAATGCAGCACAATATGTTTATGCGCGATGTTATTTATTTGCGCACGGATCATTTCGCTGATCGGGTCTTCCGGACACTGTTCAACGAAATAACTTAAATCGTTCAACGCAACGTGTTCGCAATCCAGTTGCGCATAAATCAACCCGCGATCGCGAATTTCATAGGGATCTTCAGGGTTGAATTGTAATAAAGCTTCGCTGGTGCGTAACGCCAGCTCCATCTGATTTTCTTCCATCAACGAGGCTTTGAGTGTATCCAGCAATTTGCGGATTACCTCAATGTTATCAGCTTCATCAAGGTCTTCATAAAACAGTTCCGCCGACGGGCTGATATTTCCCTTTAACCATACGTCCAGCATATGTTCGCTTAACGATTCACCGTTAAAAGGATTAATCAGCCAAATTTCGCCATCCGGACATTCAATGCGCAATATCAGCTGCGTAGGGAAAATCACCGGCAGCAGCGGCAAATCGAGACGATTCGCGACCCATAATAAAACCGCACCTAATGATACCGCACTGCCCTGTCGATTCTTTAACACCTGGTCCAGCCATAATGCATCGGAAAGACGATAAACGCCGCGTGAGGCTTTAAATCCCCAGTCGCCGTAAAACAGCGCGATCAGTTTTTCCAGCTGCTCTTCTAAAGGCAGAAGCTGGCTGATTTCTTCCTTCGCCAGACTAACGAGACGCTCCAGTTCGTCGTAAACATCTTGCGAGGGAAAATCGCGGCGGATTGCTTCGCAAGCCAGGATCATGCCTTCGCACAATGGCGCTTTATTAAATTCGAAATCAGCTAACGATCTCATAACTTACCCCAGTAACGGTACTTTTGTGGTGGCGAGTTTAATGATGATGTACAGCACCACCAACGCCAGCGGGAAGGCAATAATGCGCGCCTGCTGACTGTGCATACGACGATAATCGAGTGCAATAAAACCCAAAACGATATAAATGATAACTCCAAACAGCTTTTCAGTCAGCCACTGTGCCTGCCCGGAAAATGGCAGGATGTGCGCTTTAGCCATCAACGCAATGCCGCTTAACAATAACACCGTATCGACAACCGGCGGCACAATGCGCGTCCAGCGAGCAAATGCCTGTGGATGCTTCTGATAACGTAGCCAGAAACGTAAGGTTAATAGCCCAACAGAAAGCGCGATACTAATAAGATGAACACTAAGCAGTGTAGAAAAACTTGTCATTGATAATAGCGGCCGAGCGTTACGCGCTCGTTATCACCATAGTCACGGCAGGTTTCGACGTCATGATACCCCGCGAGGATAAATGCTTGTCGCACCGCTTCGCCCTGCTGCCAGCCATGTTCCAGAAGCAGAAAGCCGCCGGATACCAGCGCGTTACGCGACTGTTCGATGATATGCACGATGTCTGCCATTCCACTGTCTGCCGCAACCAGCGCAGTGAGCGGCTCAAAGCGGACATCGCCTTGTTGAAGATGTGGGTCCTGCTCGTCAATATACGGCGGATTGCTGACAATCATCGCAAACTGCTGCCCGGCTAGCGCGCTAAACCAGTCGCTTTGCAGAATGTGGATATTTTTGATCGCCAGATGCTGGGCATTACGTTGTGCCAGGGAGACAGCATCAGGCATACGATCTACAGCGATAATTTCGCAGTCCGGGCGCTCGCTAGCCAGCGCAAGCGCAATCGCCCCGGTCCCCGTCCCGAGATCGAGAATACGGCAAGGTTGTTCAGGCAACCGCGCCAGTGCCTGCTCCACCAGACACTCCGTATCCGGGCGCGGAATTAAGGTCGCTGGAGAAACAAATAACGGCAACGACCAGAATTCTCGCACCCCGGTTAAATGAGCAATGGGTTCACCATCGCGACGACGTGTCAGTAGCGCATCAAGTTGCTGACATTGTTCGTCAGTCAGCTGCGTTTCACCAAAGGCGAGAATAAAAGTACGCCCTCTGCCGGTAACATGCTCCAGCAGGATTTCAGCATCACGCCGCGGGCTTTCGCTCGCCTGAAGTTGGCTTATTGCTTCACGTAACCAGTGTTGATATTCCATTATTCCTGCTCGGACAACGCCGCCAGTTGGTCGGCCTGATGTTCCTGGATAATCGGTTCAATCAGCATATCCAGCTTACCTTCCATCACTTCATCCAGGCGGTAGAGCGTCAGGTTGATGCGGTGATCGGTAACGCGCCCCTGCGGGAAATTGTAAGTACGGTTACGGTCGCTGCGATCGCCACTCCCCAGCAGGTTACGACGGGTAGACGCTTCGGCCTGTTGGCGTTTTGCCATTTCAGCAGCGTGGATGCGAGCACCGAGCACTGAAAGCGCCTTCGCTTTGTTTTTATGTTGTGAACGTTCGTCCTGACATTCAACAACAATCCCGGTCGGCAAGTGAGTAATACGAATTGCCGAATCGGTGGTGTTAACGTGCTGACCACCCGCCCCTGACGAGCGGAAAGTATCAATGCGTAAATCTGCTGGGTTGATGTCCGGCAGTTCTGCGTCAGGCAGTTCTGGCATTACCGCAACGGTACAAGCAGAAGTATGAATACGACCCTGCGATTCCGTAGCAGGAACACGTTGCACGCGATGACCGCCGGATTCAAATTTCAGACGACCATACACACCATCACCGCTAATTTTGGCGATGATCTCTTTATAACCACCATGTTCACCCTCGCTGGCGCTCATGATTTCTACCCGCCAGCGGCGGGCTTCGGCGTAACGGCTGTACATACGGAACAGATCGCCTGCAAACAGCGCTGCTTCGTCGCCGCCGGTTCCGGCACGGACTTCGAGGAAGGCGTTACGTTCGTCATCAGGATCTTTTGGTAGTAATAGAACCTGTAATTGCTGTTCCAGTTGCTCGCTTTTTTCTTTAGCTTCGCGCAGTTCATCCTGCGCCATCTCACGCATTTCAGGATCGTCGAGCATCATCTGTGCGGTTTCGATATCTTCCTGAACCTGTTGCCAGTCGGTAAAACAGCGCGAAACATCACTTAACTGCGCATATTCGCGTGATAATGCGCGAAAACGTTCCTGGTCGGCGATAGTTTGCGCGTCACCCAGCAACGCCTGAACTTCTTCATGGCGTTCATGCAGGGCTTCCAGTTTGGCAACGATAGAAGGCTTCATAGGCGTAAATGCACCCTGTAAAAAAAGAAAATGATGTACTGCTACTCCAGCCCGAGGCTGTCGCGCAGAATATTCAGGCGTTCGTTATCCCCGTCACGGGCGGCCTGTTGAAGTGATTTCGTTGGCGCATGGATCAAGCGGTTAGTCAGTTTCCATGCCAGATCCTGCATAATGGCTTGCGCGTCGCCGCCCTGCTCAAGGGCCGCTAACGCTTTGGCGGTTAACTCATCGCGAACGTGCTCTGCCTGGCTGCGATACTCGCGAATGGTTTCGCTGGCGCTTTGTGCTCGCAGCCACGCCATAAATTCGCTGGTTTCCTGAGCGACAATAGTTTCCGCCTCAACCGCTGCGGCTTTACGCTGCGCCAGGTTGTGCGAAATGATGCTTTGCAGATCGTCCACACTATAAAGATAAGCATTCGCCAGTTTGCCAACTTCCGGCTCAACATCGCGCGGAACGGCAATATCCACCAACAGCATTGGTTGGTTACGACGACTTTTTAATGCGCGCTCCACCATGCCTTTCCCGATAATCGGTAACGGGCTGGCGGTGGAACTGATGATGATATCGGCTTCGCGCAGACGTTCGTCGATCTCACTCAGGGCAATCACTTCCGCGCCAACTTCATCTGCCAGAATTTGGGCACGTTCGCGAGTGCGGTTGGCGATAATCATCTTCTGTACTTTATGTTCGCGCAGATGACGCGCTACCAGCTCGATGGTTTCGCCCGCGCCTACCAGCAACACTGTGACCGTAGAGAGCGATTCAAAGATCTGCCGCGCCAGCGTACAAGCCGCAAAAGCGACAGACACAGCACTGGCACCGATATCTGTTTCAGTGCGAACGCGTTTCGCTACAGAGAAAGATTTCTGGAACATGCGTTCCAGTTCGCTGGCCTTCATATGACCTTTTTGCGAATCGGCAAACGCTTTTTTAACCTGACCGAGGATCTGCGGCTCCCCAAGAACCAGTGAATCCAGGCCGCTGGCAACACGCATTAAATGGCTAACCGCGTCGTTATCCTGATGCCAGTAGAGGTTTTTACGCAGATCTTCTTCATTAAGATTGTGATAATCGCAAAGCCAGCGGATTAACGCCTCTTGCAGGTTATCCTGCTCTTCAACGCTAAGATAAAGTTCCGTGCGGTTGCACGTCGACAGCACCACGCCGCCCTGCACCATCGGCTGCGCAAGCAGGCTGTCAAGCGCCTGATCGAGCTTATCCGGCGAAAACGATACACGTTCTCGCAGCGATACAGGTGCCGTTTTATGGTTGATACCGAGTGCTAAAAGGGTCATGTCTGCGGGAAATAATACCAACGTTGATAGGGTTAGTCTGCTTGCATCATACAGGATGCGTAAGATCAATAAAAGAGAGCGCCCCCTTTTGGAGTAATTGCCGAAAGCCGTTAGATTCTGGCAATTAAGACAACTTGAACATAGACGATAGCGGACGGTAACGCTAGCATTAAGGGTTATAACTGCAACGTATCTCAAGGACTTGTCATCACTATGCCCCTGCCCGATTTTCGTCTTATCCGCCTGCTACCGCTGGCTGCTCTTGTGCTCACTGCCTGTTCCGTTACCACGCCCAAAGGTCCTGGCAAAAGCCCGGATTCGCCACAATGGCGTCAGCATCAGCAAGACGTGCGCAATCTTAATCAGTATCAGACTCGCGGCGCGTTCGCTTATATTTCTGACCAACAAAAAGTGTACGCCCGCTTTTTCTGGCAGCAAACCGGCCAGGATCGCTACCGTCTGCTGCTCACTAACCCATTGGGCAGCACGGAACTGGAGCTGAATGCTCAACCGGGTAACGTGCAGTTAGTCGACAATAAAGGTCAGCGTTATACCGCCGATGACGCCGAAGAGATGATTGGCAAATTGACCGGAATGCCAATTCCGCTCAACAGCTTGCGCCAGTGGATTTTAGGTTTACCGGGTGATGCAACCGACTACAAACTGGACGACCAGTACCGCCTGAGCGAAATTACCTACAGCCAGAATGGCAAAAACTGGAAGGTTGTTTATGGTGGTTATGACACCAAAACGCAACCTGCGATGCCAACCAATATGGAACTCACCGACGGTGGTCAACGCATCAAGTTAAAAATGGATAACTGGATAGTGAAATAATGCGGACACAGTGGCCCTCTCCGGCAAAACTTAATCTGTTTTTATACATTACCGGTCAGCGTGCGGATGGTTACCACACGCTGCAAACGCTGTTTCAGTTTCTTGATTACGGCGACACCATCAGCATTGAGCTTCGTGACGATGGGGATATTCGTCTGTTAACGCCCGTTGAAGGCGTGGAACATGAAGATAACCTGATCGTTCGCGCAGCGCGGTTGTTGATGAAAACTGCGGCAGACAGCGGGCGTCTTCCGACGGGAAGCGGTGCGAATATCAGCATTGACAAGCGTTTGCCGATGGGCGGCGGTCTCGGCGGTGGTTCATCCAATGCCGCGACGGTCCTGGTGGCATTAAATCATCTCTGGCAATGCGGGCTAAGCATGGATGAGCTGGCGGAAATGGGGCTGACGCTGGGCGCAGATGTTCCTGTCTTTGTTCGGGGGCATGCCGCGTTTGCCGAAGGCGTTGGTGAAATACTAACGCCGGTGGATCCGCCAGAGAAGTGGTATCTGGTGGCGCACCCTGGTGTAAGTATTCCGACTCCGGTGATTTTTAAAGATCCTGAACTCCCGCGCAATACGCCAAAAAGGTCAATAGAAACGTTGCTAAAATGTGAATTCAGCAATGATTGCGAGGTTATCGCAAGAAAACGTTTTCGCGAGGTTGATGCGGTGCTTTCCTGGCTGTTAAAATACGCCCCGTCGCGCCTGACTGGGACAGGGGCCTGTGTCTTTGCTGAATTTGATACAGAGTCTGAAGCCCGCCAGGTGCTAGAGCAAGCCCCGGAATGGCTCAATGGCTTTGTGGCGAAAGGCGTTAATCTTTCCCCATTGCACAGAGCCATGCTTTAAGCCGGGCAAGCTGAGTTTCGGTGACAACGTCACCTTGTTCCAGACGTTGCATCGCGCTCTTTAATACACCGCCTGGAAAGGATCATGCCTGGCCCGCACAGTTTTCGGCAGATTCTTTCCACCAATGGACGCATGCCTGAGGTTCTTCTCGTGCCTGATATGAAGCTTTTTGCTGGTAACGCCACCCCGGTACTAGCACAACGTATTGCCAACCGCCTGTACACTTCACTCGGCGACGCCGCTGTAGGTCGCTTTAGCGACGGCGAAGTCAGCGTACAAATTAACGAAAATGTACGCGGTGGTGATATTTTCATCATCCAGTCCACTTGTGCCCCTACTAACGACAACCTGATGGAATTAGTCGTTATGGTTGATGCCCTGCGTCGTGCTTCCGCAGGTCGTATCACCGCTGTTATCCCCTACTTTGGCTATGCGCGCCAGGACCGTCGCGTCCGTTCCGCTCGTGTACCAATCACTGCGAAAGTGGTTGCAGACTTCCTCTCCAGCGTCGGTGTTGACCGTGTGCTGACAGTGGATCTGCACGCTGAACAGATTCAGGGTTTCTTCGACGTTCCGGTTGATAACGTATTTGGTAGCCCGATCCTGCTGGAAGACATGCTGCAGCTGAATCTGGATAACCCAATTGTGGTTTCTCCGGACATCGGCGGCGTTGTGCGTGCCCGCGCTATCGCTAAGCTGCTGAACGATACCGATATGGCAATCATCGACAAACGTCGTCCGCGTGCGAACGTTTCCCAGGTGATGCATATCATCGGTGACGTTGCAGGTCGTGACTGCGTACTGGTCGATGATATGATCGACACTGGCGGTACGCTGTGTAAAGCTGCTGAAGCGCTGAAAGAACGTGGTGCTAAACGTGTATTTGCGTACGCGACTCACCCGATCTTCTCTGGCAACGCGGCGAACAACCTGCGTAACTCTGTAATTGATGAAGTCGTTGTCTGCGATACCATTCCGCTGAGCGATGAAATCAAATCACTGCCGAACGTGCGTACTCTGACCCTGTCAGGTATGCTGGCCGAAGCGATTCGTCGTATCAGCAACGAAGAATCGATCTCTGCCATGTTCGAACACTAATCGAACCCGGCTCAAAGACCCGCTGCGGCGGGTTTTTTTGTCTGTAATATCCATTTGTATGACCTATGCCTCCTTCACCTGCCATTTAGTTGACAGATGATGCGCTCACGGATGAAACATTATTGTGAACAAAATATTTTCCTCACATGTGATGCCTTTCCGCGCTCTGATCGACGCTTGCTGGAAAGAAAAATATACTGCCGCACGGTTTACCCGTGACCTGATTGCCGGGATAACCGTCGGGATTATTGCTATCCCGCTGGCGATGGCGTTGGCTATTGGTAGTGGTGTGGCACCCCAGTACGGTTTATATACCGCAGCTGTTGCGGGGATTGTCATTGCTCTAACGGGTGGGTCACGCTTTAGCGTTTCCGGTCCGACTGCGGCATTTGTGGTAATTCTCTATCCCGTTTCGCAACAGTTTGGACTGGCAGGACTGCTGGTTGCGACCTTGTTGTCGGGAATCTTTTTGATTCTGATGGGGCTGGCACGCTTTGGTCGTCTGATTGAGTATATTCCGGTTTCCGTCACCTTAGGTTTCACCTCGGGTATCGGGATCACCATCGGTACCATGCAGATTAAAGATTTTCTCGGTCTGCAAATGGCCCATGTCCCGGAACATTATCTACAAAAAGTCGGCGCATTATTTATGGCGCTGCCGACCATTAATGTGGGTGATGCTGCCATTGGCATTGTGACGCTTGGCATTCTGGTTTTCTGGCCGCGTCTGGGCATTCGTTTACCCGGTCACCTTCCGGCCTTGCTGGCTGGTTGCGCGGTGATGGGGATTGTTAACCTGCTCGGCGGACATGTTGCTACCATCGGTTCGCAATTCCACTACGTCCTGGCCGATGGTTCTCAGGGTAACGGTATTCCGCAACTGCTGCCGCAACTGGTGCTGCCGTGGGATCTGCCTAATTCAGAATTCACGCTAACCTGGGATTCTATTCGCACCCTGCTGCCTGCGGCATTCTCAATGGCAATGCTCGGGGCGATCGAATCTCTGCTCTGCGCTGTGGTACTGGATGGTATGACCGGGACTAAGCACAAGGCGAATAGTGAACTGGTCGGTCAGGGGCTGGGGAATATCATCGCTCCATTCTTTGGTGGTATTACCGCTACTGCTGCCATCGCGCGTTCTGCCGCTAACGTCCGTGCCGGGGCAACTTCCCCTATCTCGGCGGTGATCCACTCTATTCTGGTTATTCTCGCCCTGCTGGTACTGGCACCACTGCTCTCCTGGCTGCCGCTTTCCGCCATGGCAGCCCTGCTGTTGATGGTGGCGTGGAACATGAGTGAAGCGCACAAAGTGGTCGACTTGCTGCGTCATGCGCCGAAAGATGACATCATCGTCATGCTGCTGTGTATGTCACTGACCGTGCTGTTTGATATGGTTATTGCCATCAGCGTGGGGATCGTGCTGGCATCGCTGCTGTTTATGCGTCGTATCGCACGTATGACTCGCCTGGCACCGGTAGTCGTAGATGTTCCAGACGATGTCCTGGTTCTGCGCGTTATTGGCCCGCTGTTTTTTGCTGCTGCTGAAGGCTTATTCACGGACCTGGAGTCACGTCTTGAAGGCAAACGGATTGTGATTCTGAAGTGGGATGCCGTTCCGGTACTTGATGCTGGTGGTCTTGATGCGTTCCAGCGTTTTGTGAAGCGTCTGCCCGAAGGATGTGAACTGCGCGTGTGCAACGTGGAATTCCAGCCACTGCGAACTATGGCTCGCGCAGGCATTCAACCGATCCCGGGACGCCTCGCGTTCTTCCCGAATCGTCGCGCGGCGATGGCGGATTTATAAGTACGAGATTGACCAGTCAGCGCAAACTGACTGGTCAGCAAACTGCATTATTTGTTAGCTATGACGGCGATTATCGCTACGGCGGCAACGTTTGTCATAGTGACGAACCCACCAGTAACGGTCGCACACCTGTTCATGCCCGCCAACACGGGCACCCGCCAGCCAGAGAATGGCACCGACGAAAATACTTAGCACTGCACCATGTGCGAAATACTGGGGCATATTAAACTGTGGTAACTGGTTGAGGATTGAATACCCCACGCCGACCACCATTACCACCAGACCCAACCCCATGAGCACGTTACCGAGTATCGAAGCGTTTTTGCGTTTCATATGTCACCTCCGGAACTTTCTGGGTTGTAACAGGGAATACCCCTCTTCCTTATGTGTAAAGTATAGACAACACCCTGTGGGTTATGTGCGGGCGTAATCACAATTACAACCCTTATTTCAACAAAACTTTACAAATAAACGCCTGAACACCTTGACTTTCTAATAGTCCACTCAGGCAATTATTACGTTATCTGCATTTGATACGCAGTTTTTTGTCAAGCGGGGCCGCAACCAGTAAACTACGCGCCAGTTATGTACACACTCAGGACAAAAAAACGTGACGATTAAATTGATTGTCGGCCTGGCGAACCCCGGTGCTGAATACGCCGCAACGCGACATAATGCTGGTGCCTGGTTCGTTGACTTACTGGCAGAGCGTTTGCGCGCTCCGCTGCGCGAAGAGGCTAAATTCTTTGGTTATACTTCGCGAGTCACCCTTGGAGGCGAAGATGTCCGCCTGTTAGTCCCGACTACATTTATGAATCTCAGCGGCAAAGCCGTTGCGGCGATGGCCAGTTTTTTCCGCATTAATCCGGACGAAATTCTGGTGGCCCACGACGAACTGGATCTGCCTCCTGGCGTCGCCAAATTTAAGTTGGGCGGTGGCCATGGTGGTCACAATGGACTGAAAGACATCATCAGTAAATTGGGTAATAACCCTAACTTTCACCGTTTACGCATCGGAATCGGTCATCCGGGCGATAAAAATAAAGTTGTCGGTTTTGTGTTAGGCAAACCGCCTGTTAGTGAACAGAAGTTAATTGATGAAGCCATCGACGAAGCGGCGCGTTGTACTGAAATGTGGTTTACAGATGGCTTGACCAAAGCAACGAACCGATTGCACGCCTTTAAAGCGCAATAAGTCGTTGTCTGCGGCATTTTTGCCGAGTGCCGTGTATAATAGGCAAAGTTATTTCCATTTCTGCAATCTGTTAGCAATAACAGGTTGATTATTAAGATATTAAGGTGATTTAAATCATGGGATTCAAATGCGGTATCGTCGGTTTGCCCAACGTCGGGAAATCTACCCTGTTCAACGCGCTGACCAAAGCCGGTATTGAAGCGGCCAACTTTCCATTCTGCACCATTGAGCCGAACACAGGCGTCGTACCAATGCCTGACCCTCGCCTGGATCAACTGGCTGAAATCGTAAAACCGCAACGTACGCTTCCCACGACCATGGAATTTGTCGATATCGCCGGTCTGGTAAAAGGCGCATCGAAAGGCGAAGGTCTGGGTAACCAGTTCCTGACCAACATCCGTGAAACCGAAGCGATCGGTCACGTTGTTCGCTGCTTTGAAAATGACAACATCATTCACGTTTCCGGCAAAGTTAACCCGGCTGACGATATTGAAGTTATCAACACCGAACTGGCGCTGGCAGACCTCGACACCTGCGAACGTGCGATTCATCGCGTACAGAAGAAAGCCAAAGGTGGCGATAAAGACGCGAAAGCTGAGCTGGCGGTCCTGGAAAAATGCCTGCCCCAGCTGGAAAACGCAGGTATGCTGCGCGCGCTGGATTTAAGCGCTGAAGAGAAAGCGGCTATTCGTTACCTGAGCTTCCTGACGCTGAAACCAACAATGTACATAGCCAACGTCAACGAAGACGGTTTTGAAAACAACCCATATCTTGACCAGGTGCGTGAAATCGCGGCGAAAGAAGGTTCTGTTGTGGTTCCGGTTTGTGCTGCTGTTGAAGCAGACATTGCCGAACTGGACGACGAAGAACGTGACGAGTTTATGCAGGAGCTTGGGCTGGAAGAACCGGGCCTGAACCGTGTGATCCGTGCCGGTTATAAGCTGCTGAACCTGCAAACTTACTTCACCGCTGGGGTGAAAGAAGTGCGTGCATGGACCATTCCGGTTGGAGCAACCGCGCCGCAGGCAGCGGGCAAAATCCATACTGATTTTGAAAAAGGCTTTATCCGTGCACAAACCATCTCGTTTGAAGATTTCATCACTTACAAAGGTGAACAAGGCGCGAAAGAAGCAGGCAAAATGCGTGCAGAAGGTAAAGATTACATCGTGAAAGATGGCGATGTGATGAACTTCCTTTTCAACGTCTAATTAATTTATTGTCTCATGAGGTTTCGCTAAATCTCATGAAGAGCGCAAAAGTATATAAAATCCACGCAATTGCGTGGATTTTTCATTTCACCGAGTCCTAATCATTCTTGTAACATCCTACACTTTTGTGCTTATTGCCTACAGTGAACCACGAGAATAATTAAAGACATAAGTGTTCAGATGACTGATATCTCATTAGCAGTGATATAACGTCAGTTTTTGTTCCACTACACATCAGCCCTCTTCACAGCTGATCAATATTGATCTCGCTCCAATATGCTGGCGAGAAAAGGACTTACCTGAAGGGTAATATCCCGCAGATAAAGTCCCCGAATAACGTGATTACGTGCGATCCTGGCAAGATGAAAATGATAACCAGTAGCACAATAATAACGATAGGCCAGAAAATCCATTGACCAAAAATGAATATCGATGTTTTTTGCTTTTTCTTATTAGTAATGCAAAAATGGCGCATATTGTTTTTGTTATGCAGATACATCAAGCGAAAATCC